>VMTD01000024.1 GCA_013791785.1 Methanobacteriota archaeon | reverse complement strand
CTCCCCATCTATTCTGAAATTTCAGCAATCTGGAATAAATCTGAATGAGTTCTTTTCTCTATGAAATTACGAAATTCAGGGTGAAAACTGAAAGGATACCCCACGCTTTAGCGTTGGGGAGCACTCATTTCCTCTCACTGAGAGAACAGCACGGTTCCGTTTTCCTTGAAGGGCGTTACAACGGTCATAGTCTTCGTTTCCTTGATGCCCTTGACGGTGTTAAGGTCCAGGATGAATGTTTTGAGCGCCTTGTAGTTCTCGAACCTGGCCTTCAGTATTATGTCCACCTCGCCGGTGACCATGAAAAGTTCCTCAACCACATCGAACTTCGCAATCATCTTGGCTATTTCCTCGGCTTCCTTGGTGTCTATCTTGAGCATCATCACTGCCACTACCTGGTTTTCACCATAGTAGGTGGACAGTATTCTTTCGTAGTCCTCGTTCTTTTCCACGGAATTTCCTCCTTAGTATAGGGGAGGGAATGTGCCATCATTTTAAATAATTTCTTATATCGGTTTGAGACTTTTTAATTTATTCGGGAAATAGTGTCAACCCTTCTTTTGAGAAATATACTGGTTCATGGTGCATCCATGCTTGATGCAAAAAATCCCGAAAATAATAAAAAGTCTCTTGTTTCTGGAGAGTGATATTTATAACAAACAAGGCAATCCCGTGTCGGTGAATTACATGAATGCCATATTTGGGATGGACGATTTGAAATTGATAAGGAACGCCGGGTTGAAAAATGCTGCCGAGGTGGCTGCGAAAGACGTTCTGGGCATCGGGCATGGTGACACAGCCCTGATAATCACGAATCCGGAATCAAATGTCTATTCAATTTCAATGGCCATGTATGATGCCATAGCCGCGCTCGGAGGTAAACCGGTTCTCATGGTCCAGCCGCTGAAGACTCAACTTGATTTCGCTGAGAAGGCCGTAATCGAAGCCATCCGTTCCAACCCGGACGTATGTATCTCCCTGAGCGCGGAGAAGCTCGGGAAGGACGAGCAGGGCATCAAGGAAAATTACCGACTGGGAGAGAAGGAGTACGACCACATATTCGATTATCTTTACAGGGGCAAGATGATGCGCGCTTTCTGGTCGCCCAGCGTGACAGTGGAAATGTTCGGCAAGACAGTTCCCATCGATTATTCCAGGCTGAGAAGGGAATGTGCCGGCATCAAGACCATTCTCGACAAAGCCGTCAGTGTCCATGTGGCATCCGACAAGGGCACTGACCTCACCATCGGCCTCAGAAATCGCCTGGCGGAAATGGACGACGGGGATTTCCGCACCCCCGGGACCGGCGGCAACCTTCCGGCCGGTGAGGTGTACGTTTCTCCCGAGCTCCGCAGTTCCCGGGGCACCATCGCATTTGACGGTTCAATCTCCCTTGAGAAGGGCGACCTGGTAATCACGGAACCGATAATCGCCAGGGTGAAGGATAATTTTGTGACCGTTTTGGAAGGCGGTGACGAGGCGGCGATTCTTGAGAAAACCCTGCAGTCCGGCCGGGACAATGCACTGGCGATGGTCAAATCCGGTAAACTTGATTCAGCATCCGGCGAGGAATACGCCAGGAACGCGCGGAATCTTGGAGAACTGGGCATAGGCCTGAACAGGAAGGCTGAGATAGTAGGAAATATGCTGGAGGACGAGAAAGTGTATTCCACATGTCACATAGCTATAGGCGCGAATTACGATGACGATGCCAAGGCCATGATTCACCTGGACGGGTTGATCAAGCTTCCCACAATAACTGCCAGATACGGCGACGGAATAGAAATCGAAATAATGAAAAAAGGAAAATTGCTAATTTAACGATACTCATGTGCATGACCTATGGGATGTAAAGATACAGGCCAGTCAATGGTTCAAAGCATTGCTTCGTACGGTTATGGCCCGGTCGTTTATGCCTTTTCGCTTATTGTGTGGAAGATTCGAACTCTTCCTGCAGGTCAAGTATTACCTGTTCCAATACTTCCTCAAATGATTCGCTTCTGTATTCCCTTGTTCCGCCCAAATCGCTCTCGACCCTTGCTATGAAAGCTTTGGGCCCCTTCAGGAATTCAACGTTGCACAGTGTCTCTTCCATAAAAGTACCTCCGACGTTTTCACCCCGATAATAGGAATGGTATATAATAGTTGCCGGTATCACAATCCAGTCGATACGAAAATGCTGATTATTAGGTTATAGCATCATATTGTCTGACGTGCATTTTCACGCTTGAAATTTGTTGTCATTGAATTTTTTTCTCAGAGTCATACATTAACCGATGTATTTTTATACTAGTGTATAGATATAGGTGCTTGTCTGACGTAGTGTCAGACCAAACGGATGGGATGCACAGGTCAATACCTATTGAAAAGGGCCTGTTTCGTTTGCCTGGCTTGGATATATGGGTCAAATTCGCTCTCGTTGCTCACGCCTAACGAGCATGGACTTTCAGCCCTTGCCAGCATAGCCCCACTTTCTCCATCCGTTCAACCGGTGAAGTGCATGTACCTGAAAGAGATACAGATGGAAAATTTCAAGTCATTCAAGGGAAAGATGAGGGTGCCCCTTGTGAACGGATTTACTGCCATCACCGGTCCCAACGGTTCCGGTAAATCGAACATTTCCGATGCAATCCTTTTCGTTCTGGGTCCCCGAAGTTCCAAGGCCATACGCGCCGGACGATTAACCGATCTTATATTCAACGGGGGCAGGGCCGGTTCCGCTGCCAGTTTCACAAAGGTTTCGCTTCTTTTCGACAACACTGACAAGATTCTTCCGGTGGCTACAGACATAGTGAAACTTACCAGGCTCGTTAAGCGCACCACCGGCAAAGCTGATTATGTCAGCTATTTCTATGTCAACGAGAAAAAATCTTCCCTCGCTGATTTTGATTCCATTCTCTCACATGCCAAGATTTCCGCGGAAGGCTACAATCTTGTCCAGCAGGGTGACATCACCCGAATAGTGGAGATGGGCCCCAAGGAACGCCGCGGAATCCTGGACGATATCGCAGGCATAAGCAGATTCGATTCCGACATCGAAAGCGCCCAGAAGGATAAACTGGAAACAGAGGATAACCTTGATCGCATTGGCATCATCCTGGAGGAACTGAGAAAGCAGCTGAAGCAGCTTGAATCGGACAGGTCCGGCGCCCTGAAATACAGGGAGCAGAAAGAGAAGCTTGATACGGCAAAGGCGCAGATCGAATTCAAGCGCAAGGAGAGCCTGGAGAACGAGATACGCGGCCTGGAAGACCAGATAGTCGGCCGTGAGAAGGAAATAATCAAAATCACAACCGAAAAGGATGCTCTTTCACTGAAGTTCAAAGATATTCTGAAGGAACTCGAGAAGGCGGAAAAAGACATAAACGCCAAGAGTACCGCGGAATCCGCCAAGTTACGCCAGGACCTGGATGCACTGAAGGTGGAAGTGGCGCGGTGCCAGGATAGCATCCAGAATTCCGTGGATGCAATATCCGAACTTAAGATTCAGCGCAAGCAGCGAAAGGCCGACATGGACAAGCTGGTCAGGGAATCCGAGGCCCTCTCAAAGGAAAGGACGGAGATACAAAAGAAGCACAAGGCGTCGTTCTCCGAACTGGAAAAGGCCAGGAAGGATTTCGAGGCTGCCGAGAAGAAACTTGCCGGTTCCGATTCCGCCGCAACGCCGCTTCAGAAAGAAGTTCTTGAGATGAAGAAACGCGAAGAGGAACTTGGCGAGAAAGTCAGGACGCTCTCCGTGGAAAAGGACCGGCTGGTGGACAAGGCAGAAAGACAGCAAAAAAACCTGGATGAGCTGGAGGAAAAGAAGACCAGCCTGGAATTCCAGGTGAAGGATGCGGAGTGGCGCCTGAAGGAGCTGAAAAGTGACGGAAAAAAATCCAGCGGTAACTTGAAGGAACTTCAGAACAAGTACTTCGCCGGGCGGAAGGAGGAAGAGGAGCTGACCAGGCAGTCCATGGAACTGGAAGCGGCAATTCGGACGCTCACCAGGGATTACAATCAGCTGAAAGCGGAAACGGACGCAGTCAAATCTGTAGAGCGGGGTTTCAGCGGCGCAGTCAATGCCATCCTGGAGGCCAGGGACAAGGGCGAACTGAAGGGCATTCACGGAACAGTCGCCGAATTAATAACCCTGGACAGCAAGTTCGAAACCGCCATACTCACCGCCGCAGGAAACCGGATGCAGGCCGTAATAGTGAATGATGACGCATGCGCAGAGAAAGCTATAAATTTCCTCAAGAAGAACAGGGTCGGAAGGGCCATGTTCCTCCCCATAAGCAAGATGCTGCCCCAGCGGCCCAGGGGAAAGGCCATGATGGCAGTTAAGGATTCCCTGGGATTCGCAATCGACCTGGTGGAGTTCAAAGAAGATTACAGGGATGCCATAGGCTCCGTTCTTGGTGATACCATTGTTGTTGATACGCTCGAGGCCGCCAGGGCGCGGATGGGCGGCGTTCGCCTGGTTACTCTGGACGGCGAATTGGTTGAAGTTTCCGGCGCCATGATAGGCGGAATGAAGGAGCGCAGCCTGATGAAGCTCGGTTCTCCTGACCGGGGCCAACTGGACAATGTGGCGGAGAAGCTCCGCAAGGCCACTGAAAAGGCTGACAAGCTTTCGGAAAAGCTGCGGGACGTGAAGGAAAAAGTCCTGGGGCTGGAGAAACAGGTCAAGGAAGCCGGCATGTCGGATACGTCCGGCTCTCCGGTGCTGGATACTCTCGAAACTCAACGGAAAGAGTTCAAGGAATCCATCGAGAAGCTCAAGAAGCAGACGAAGACCCTGGAGAAGGAACTCGAGCAGACTTCCGAGCTCAGAGATAGTTCGTTCTCTGACCTGGAAAGGTTTTCCGGGGACCTGGCAACGCTCAGCGGCAAGCGCCAGACAAAAGAGAAGGAAATGCTGGCAATGGCATCACGGGGCCTGGGCAAGGAGATGAAGGAGCTCCAGGAGAGAATTTCCATCTTAACCAGGGAGGAAGCCGAACTCTCGGTGACGCTGGGCGCGCTCGAGAGCAAAACCACTCTTTTCAAGGAAAGGATGAAGGAAGTCAAGACCTCACTGGATTCCATCGAATCCCGGCTCAAGGCCGAGGAGGAGAACATCAAATCCCGCGAGAAACTTCTGGCCAAGAACGAGTCCGAGCTTCGAGCCCTGCAGAAGATAGAGGATTCAATGGGCAGTGAAATCGCTCAGCTCCGCAAGAAACGTGATGACGCTTACAAATCCAAGACCGAGATGGAGGCCGGAATCGACAGGCTCGCTCATTCCGCCGAGGCTAAAAATGATTTCATACGCGGCCTGAAGATAGAACTGGAAAGCGCCGGAAAGAGGCTGGCCGAGGCCGAGGAGATTGTGAAGAAGCTCGATATCAAGGACATGACGAAGCTCCCCTCATCCGAAACACTCAACAGGACCATTCAGGCGGCGGAAGCGGCCATGCAGTCCATGGGGAACGTGAACCTCAGGGCCCTGGATGATTATGACGAACAACAGATCCGCCATGATTCCCTGAAGGAAGAACTCGGCAGGCTGAAAGAGCAGCGGAAGCGCCTCATCAAACTCATGGACGAGCTCAATGAGAAAAAGAAAATCGGTCTTCTGAAGGTCTATGATGCAGTTAACGAGAAATTTAAAATGGTATATGCTGAACTCTCCGAGGGCGGCGAGGCAGAACTCATTCTTGAGAACCGTGACGATCCATTTTCAGCTGGCATGCTGATAACCGCCAGGCCGCCCGGAAAGAAAGTCCACAGGCTGGAAGCCCTCTCCGGCGGGGAGAAGGGTGTGGTCTCAATGGCCCTCATATTCGCGATTCAGAGGTACGATCCATCGCCGTTCTACATGCTTGACGAAGTAGATCAAAATCTCGATGCCATTAACGCCGAAAATGTTGCGGTAATGGTCAAGAAGAACTCTGCCCAGGCGCAGTTCCTTCAGATATCGCTGAGGGAAGTAACGCTCAACCAGGCCGACCACATAGTCGGCGTCACCATGCAGAAGAAGGGAATTTCAGACATCATAATGAAAGTTGAACTGGGGGGCGCTAAAAACCTCCAGAAAGATGCCGACCCGGAACCGGGTCAGGAGATGGGATAACATGACAGAAGATAACGCACCGAACGTGTGCCCGATAGTGAATGAGAGGGTCCAGGAGGCCATGGGCGAGAAAGAAACAGAGATAATGAACCATTTGCTGTTCCACAAGGCCATAATAAAAGAGCCCGCATCCGGAAGTCTGGACCTGGACAATTATCTCCACATAATGGAGGAATTGGACATGGGCATACAGGTTGTTCTTGATGACCCGGTGGACAGGGCGGCGGCAATCGCTTTCCAGCTTGTAATAGACGAGAAATTCGACCCCTGGAACCTGGACCTGGCGGAATTCACAAAGCTATACCTCAACAAGCTCAAGAAGGACGAGGAAGTCAATTTTATTATTGCTGGGCGGCTTATCGTAATGGCATGGTCCATACTCAAGAGCCAGAGCGTCCGAATACTCAACAGGGCCGATCGGGCCGAAGAACCCGAGGAAACATTCTTCTGCGACTGGGACATAGAACCCACAATGGACGCCGCACCGGGCTCGGAATTCAGCGATTTTGTGCTGGGCGGCAGCTCCATGATTACGGAAGCGGTCCACGGGACTGATGTTAGACCCGTAACGCTCGTGGCACTGCTGGAGGCATTCGACGAGGCCAGGGAGGAAATGGCCCTCCGGGAGAGAATAAAGAATCTGGCCAGGCCAGCGGACCCCGCGCCCATAGTCATCAGCGATAAACTGCACGGCGAGAGTCTTCAGGATGACATCAGCATGACATGGCAGCGCATCTGCCAATGCCAGGGCGACCGCATCCCTATCACCCAGGTCTGGGACGAAAAGGACTCTCTGGACATTGTGAAGGTATTCATCTCAACGCTGTTCCTTGCCAATATGGAGAAAGTCGAACTGGCGCAGCAGAAACTCCCCTACGGCGAGATATATCTCAGCAATGTAGAATCAAGGGACATGGCCCCCATGGAGAACATGGTGTCCATCCCGGTAGTACCGGCGGAGAACCTGGCGGTGGTGTGAGTTGGCCGATGCCGAACTTGTGGAAGCAATACTGTTCTCGGCCGGAAAGCCCATGCGAGTTAAAGACATTCAAGATGCTACAGGTCTGGAAGAAAAAGCTGTGCGCAACGCCCTCAGAAAGCTGATGCGCTCCTACAAGTCCCGGACTACCGCGCTGGACGTGGCCAAGACCGGCCCCGGCTATGCCATGCAACTGAAGCAGGAATACGCCCTGGAGACAGAGGACGTTGCCAGGAAGGAGCTTGACAGGGAAGTTACCAAAACAGCCGTGCTAATAGCCTACTACCAGCCCATGCACAAGAAGGAGCTGCTGGCCATAGTGGGCGAGAAGGCCCGGGAGCACGTCGACGAACTGGTGAAGCGCAAACTAATCTACCAGAACCGTACCAACAGGGGCTACATCCTGGAAACGGCTCCGAAATTCTTCGAGTTCTTCGGTATCGAGGCAAAGAGCAAGGAAGAGCTAAAACGGATGTTGGCTGAATCTGCAGGTTTAAAATAATATCCAGACAGTTTCAACCAGCATGCCCCGCCTGTGAGGGCGGGGTTCCGATGTGCCAGCATTCTGAGTGATACAAAGCTTCTGTATATTGTCAAACCTCGCCTGTAAGGGCGGGGTGGTGGGTACTCGCCCCACTGGTGCGTGTGGGGTGAAATATGTTGCGCGGATCTTGCATAGGGGGCTTTTCGCTCTAGATTCGCGTTGCGTATTCGAGACGAGCGGTGGAGGCCGGCTACAGAACCGGGGTGGCTGGAACCAGTTCCGTGGCCGGGTTGGAATTTAATCCGAACACACTGGCTAAGTTTTAGTTCGCTCGTGAATTAGAATTTTGGAATGTGAGGGAATCGCTCCTCTTTTTCTCTTTTATTTGTTCAAGATGAATAAGTTTATTATGTGATTACGCTATTTGGTTACTGCGCATAGGTGGTAGAAAATGGGGTTCTTTACAGATGAAAAAGAAGATGCATTGAAGAAGTGTACAATCGCACAACTTAAACATATGGCCGAAGAAAAAAAGATAATTGCCAAACCATTATTTTTTCAAACTACAATAAGCGAAGATGCGTACACATCCACACTTTATAATTCAAACAAAATCACTCTAAAATATATCAAGAGCGTTCTGGATTCAAAACAGACAAAAAAACAAGTATCCACATCAATAAAAAATATCTCCGTTAAAAATGTTGCAAAAGCGATTAATGACGAATTCTACATAACCAAATCACATGATTCAGAGGCCGAATTTGAGCGCGATTTCGTTAATTGGGCTCGTGGTCGATTCGGTCATGTTAATGTTCTTCCGCAATATTCAGTTGGGAGAACAAAGATAGATGTCGTCATAGGCGGTGTTGGTGTAGAATTAAAATTCCCCAAATCCCAGCGCCCATTAATGACCCTGAGAGGGCAGATTGACGTTTATCAAAAACACTTTGGTGACAATCTCATTGTTCTGTTATTCTCAAGTAAATGTGAAAGTTTTGCTGTGGCCGAATTCATTTCAGATATGAAGAAAAGAAAAATAACCGTGATAGAAAGAAAATAGGTGGATTGAATTAATAATTTACCCGGGTGAAAAGAATGGATGATGATGAAAGAGTAAAATTATTTGTGAAATACATTATATCTGGGATAGCAATAAAACAAAACATTATTCATTTTATTTTATCGATTTTCATATCCCTATTTGCAGTATTTGTAACCATTACAATATTTATCTTAACCAAGTCTGAGACTCAAATTAATTTGGAATTAAAACTAATCTTTTTACTCATTCTAATTGTTTTATACCTTAGCACAACTAGCTTTCTCTTCAAGATAATGGCTCGTCAACAAGGTTCCAGAAATGAATGGCGTAATCTAGCAATGAATATATTGAGGGGAAAAATTACTTCTCCAGAAATAATAGATAAGCAATTACAAATTACTGAAACGAAATATCTGGGAAAATATGTTCATTACGAAGAAAAAGCTAAAACATATGTTGAGAATGAAATTAAATAAAAATCTGAAATCTAAGAAGTGGGTCGCCCAGGGTAACGAGTTATTCTGTAAGATACTGGCCTACAATATCACGGTGTTAATCGCGCAGATGTATGAGTCTGGTTTAGAGCCGGACTTTTAATGTTTTTATTTATACTGAGCCAGTAAACATTTCTTCTTCTAATAAAACATATCTATTACACGCCGTCTGTATATGATTTGACATTGAGAATTTTGAACCCCTCACATAGTCGTTATAATAATACAATATAACTTCTACCCCAGATTCCATTACCTTTTTTAAAATCGGTACAAAGTCCGTGTCGCAAGTTACGATGATAATTTTATTGATTTTTCTTTGAGCAACGACATCCATCAAATCCATTGTTATTAGAGTATCCACTCCTTTTTGATGATAGCCGCCATCTACTTTTTGACAACGACCTTCACGAACATAGAAATTTGGTATCATTCTTAATTTACTTACAAATTTATCATATTTTGATTTCCTTAAAGTTTCTTCTGGTTTCGGCGGTTCACTTTGAAATGGCGGGGCAATATAATAATACACATTTGTACACCAAAGCCCCTGTGCTTTTGCGAGAGAAAAGGCTAATTTGTTGATGCGAAATGGTATGTACACCCCTTTACCAAAATGCTTAGATATTATTGAAAGATATCCTGCATCAATATAAATATAAGTTTCTTTCAACAAATAATCTACTCCATATGAAAGGAACATCTGGCGTCCCCGTAGGAACACCAGGGCTCATGTTAGTATATGGTATATACGAGGTGGTATATATATTTGACGCTTAATTCCCGATTCTGACCCTAAATTAGCCTTTTCGAGTGAATTTAGGTGCAAAGCTCCCCCCAACCTATTAATACCCCGAATTTCATATATGTATCCGAGGAAGACCATGCATACCACAAAAGACTATTACGCGGGCGTCGGCCCGAACATGATGTCGCCTATTTTTACCAGGCGAAGCAAGAATGTAATCTACTATCCCAGATATTCCAGAACGCAGATAATCCTGGCCTTCCTGTTCGCGTTTTCCGCGATAACGTTCTTTTTCTGGTTCTGCAATACGTATCTGCATGTGCCGCCTACACCAATGGGTGCCATTCTGGGATTTTAATTTTAAATCTATAAATATATATAATCTATCTTAATTAAATATGGGCGTAAATAAATATACGCCAGAACCTATTTCCCCCCTCATGCCAAACGTCCCGAACCGAGCCGAGCTCGGCCGCCTCTACCCCATCCACCTCGTGGATTACGACCCCAGCTGGCCGCCTCTTTTTCAGCGCGAGAAAAAGAGATTGCTCAGCATCCTGGGCAATGCCACAATCCTCCGCATCGAGCATTTCGGCAGCACCGCCATTCCCGGCATCCGGGCCAAACCCACCATCGACATTCTGATTGAATTGGTTGCAGGTGCCAGTGTCGATGAAATCCATGAAAAGATGGTCGGCAGCGGTTATATCAGAATGGTCGAGCAGGAGGACCACGTGATGTTCGTCAGAGGTTATTCGCCCCAGGGCCTGGAGAAGGAGTCGTTCCACATCCACATGTACCCCGAAGGGCATGGCAAGATTTCCGATTCAATACTTTTCAGAGATTATCTCAGGGAACATCCCGAGGCTGCAAGGGAATACCAGGTACTGAAGGAGGAACTGGCCCTGAAATATCGGAACGACAGGGAGGCGTACACCGAGGGGAAGGGGGAGTTCGTTAAAAACATTCTGAAACATGTCAGATATTGAACGAACATTTAATATCGTGGGATTTCTATTTCGCAAGATGAAGGAGATATGCATTTGAATAATATCCAGATAAGGAACATCAACACGGAATCCGACCTGGAGGAATTCACAGAATTCTTCAATCTGGCACATGCTGATTATCCAGAATACAATGACTTGACAACCGATATTATTAGAGAACATGTTTTTGATGCACCGGATTTTGTTGTGGGAAGCAATTTCCTGGCACTGGATGGTTCCCGGATAGTGGGTCGGGGAAGGGCTGATTTTATTGATAACTCCAGCACGATTATCATAAGGGTCTTGCCAGAGTTCAGAAATACATATGGAATAGAGGAAATGCTCTATGATGCTATGATGAACTATCTGGCCCCAAATGATTTAAAAATTCATAGGACAACTATTCTTTCGCAATTCAAAAAGGACATTGCGTTTTTTGAATCCAAGAATTTCAAGGAAAAAAACCGCCAATATACCATGAACAGAGACATGAGCCAGCCAGTTGAAAAGCCGGTATTTTCCGATGGCATGAATGTGCGAACGCCCGACCTGAAAAAAGAGTATGATGCTGTAAAAGCTGTTCTTGTAAACGGATTTTCTAACGGAGTTGATGACACCGCCGAGTTAGAAATTTATTTTGACAAGTTTACCAAAAGGAATTTTTCCCAGGAGAGTGTTCTTACCGTCGGCAACAGCAATGGGGCACTTGTGGGAATATGCGTGGCATCAATTCATCCTGCAATAGAAGATAAAGGGGTCATACCCTGGCTGGCCGTTCTAAAAGAATATCGGGGGAAAGGTCTTGGCAAAGCACTTCTCCTGGCAGGCCTGGAGCGATTCAAAGGCATGGAGAAAATTAAAAAGGCAGAATTATGCGTTGACCTGGACAATCCAAATGCCCTGAAACTTTACAAGGGCGTTGGTTTCGAGGTTGTCACTGAAACTGTTATGCTGGAAAAGAAGATTGATTAAAAATCACCACAGGTTCCAGCCCCAGAACCTGACGGCGAACATCAATCCCATTAGAATTATCACAATGCCGAACCCCGGCTGAACCCATTTCCCGGCCTTCACCAGCTTGTTCCCGAGGCGCCCTTTCACGTCACCGGTCGCCGTGCAAATCGGGACAATGATTATTCCGTGGCCCAGGCCGAATGCGGCCATCATTATTCCGCCTGTAAGAACCGTGAACTCCTGGGTGAGCATCATCACCAGTACCGGGAAAACAAGCGACATGGCGCAGGGTGCCCAGCCTATTGTGAAAAGCAGGCCCAGGATGAACGCGCCCAGGTATTCTGACCTCTTGCTGATTCTGTCCATGAACGTGTTTTTCGGTTCATCACCCGCATCCTGTTCCTTTCTGAAAAGCCGCCTCAGGTTATCCGTCAGGTTTAGCGGCTTTATGGCGTTGATGCCCAGGATGACCAGGATAATTCCGACTATGAGGTAGAACATGGCCGACATCTCGATGAACAGCCCCACGTACGCCACCAGCAGCCCGATGAGGAAGAACGTGAGGGTCATGCCCAGGGTGAAAAGCATTCCCATGCCGAAACCCCGCTTTCTCGCGACCTTTGGTTCCGCATTTCCTGACCCGGAACCGATGTAGGATATCATGACGATGAGAAGCGCCACGGAGCAGGGCGACAGGGAGGTCAGGATTCCCAGGAGGAACATTCCTGCCAGGGTTATTCCGGGGGAAATTTCACCGCGGAACTCGTTCCATTCGCCTGCCTGGATCTCGGCGACATCCGCGGAAAGGGATTCTGCTGTCTGAACGCCGTCCAGTTCTCCGGTGCCGATGCAGTACACATGGTAAACGCCAACGACGTTTTGCTCGGCATCAATCATTATCAGCGACGGGTTGGCGAAGCTGTTATCGACCTCCCAGTACTTCTGGTAGAGGCTGGCCGACGGAAACGGTTCGTACTCCTCCACCCAGTGCCATGTGGCGTTGATGCCGTACCAGTCTTTGGCCAGTTGCCATCCCTCGTCGGAATAGGAATTCTTCCTTATGTTGAAGGTGATTATGCTGACCTCGGTTCCGTTATCTTCCGACAGTCTCGCGAGTTCACGAATTTGCCCCTGCATCTGGGCCTCGCACTCTATGCACAGTGGGCTTTCCAGCTGTGTCACATGGATAATTGTGACAGTGCCCGCCGACTCATCCAGCGAAAAAGTTCTGTTCAGGTGGTCGGTCGCAGTAAAATTCGGTGCCGGGGCTATCTGCCCGGCGGCATTCCCGCCCTGAAAGGCCATGGCAAATAATGCCATTGACAGCACGGCCAGAACGGCCAGAATTTGGATTTTTCTTCTGTCTTTCATGTAACTACCTATTGCTCGTGATACGTAATGGCATCGTCCACCCAGCTTGTGAGGGTCGCTTCATCCACCACGCCTTCCCAGCTGTGCCAGATTATGGAGTTGTTCGGGCCTTTGGTGAGTATTGTGGTGAGAGGCACATAATTCGGAGGTACTGGGTCATAGGCTGCGAAGCAGTCAGTGGCCTGAGGCTCGTCGGTTCCGGATGTCAGGTCATAATATGTTATACTGGCAGAGTAGACCGAGGACACTTCTCCGCATATCCCCATCATTGTCTCGCATGGTGCGCATCCCTGGGTATGTGTCAGTATCAGGATCGGCTTGGTTTGAACATCGTTTATTGCCCATGACGGATGAGTGACCGCCGCCGACCAGAAATCGTTCTCACCGGTTCCTATCGAACGGAGCGTTATTGCACTCCCGCCCGCGGTCGTGAACTGCCAGCTGTACATGTCGCAGTCCAGATGCAAGCCTGTTGTGTCAATTGCGGTAGAGCCGACTGTGACTGTGTAGATGGTTCCTTCGTTCATCAGGCTTGTGGGCGTGAAAGTAAGCGCCCTATCATTCCATGAGAAAACCCCCGGAACGTTCGGGGATGTGATGAAGGCCGATTGCACGCTGTCCCGGTCCATGTCCCTGTTGAAAGTTACTACTATTTTCGAACTTGTCGACACGGACATCCCGATGGGGGACGCTGAAAGGACGGCCGGAACTTCGCTGGATGGCACATAGGCGCCTTGCTCGCCTGTCGGGTAGAGATAATACACACTGACCAGGCTCAGTGCGATTATTATGACGAGCGAGAAGGCCAGTATCTGCTTTCCGGATGAATACCATTTCCCGCAGTGGGGGCATCTGAGTGCCTTCGGTTTCACTGGCTCGTTGCAGTAATAGCACTCCCGGAAACCCTGTTCCAGCAGCTTTTTCTTTTCCAATGTTTTTTTAGGATTTCCTCTTGCCAAATGATTCACCCTCGGTTACTTCTCGCAGCACTTCACATTGCCCTTCATCAGTTCTTTGTAATCCCCAAGCACATCATGTACCCAGCAATCGTCATTGCCGGCGCTTTCCCTGAAAACCAGGGCCATGATGTAAGCCAGCTCCTGAACAGTGGCACCGGCCTCCAGCGCGCCCAGAAAATGCTTGCGCACGCAGGGCGCGGAACGCCCCTTTATGGCCATGGTGAAGCACAGGAACTGGTATGTTTTTTCGTCAATCATCCGTTTTTCCAGGTACAGCTTGTCCATGTTTTCCAGTTCCTCGGCGAACTCGGGAAACCATTCAGCCAGTATCCTCATTTTCTCACAGCCAGTATTTTCTTTATCTCTTCGACGTTCAGCAGCTTGCCGACTGCGACTGATTGCCCGTCAATGAACAGTGCCGGTGTAATCATAACCCCGTGGTCCATTATCTCGTTTATGTCCTCGACCTTGACGATTTCCGCCTGCATTCCCATGTCACTGACTGCCGCTCTCACGTTCTTCTCAAGGGACTTGCACTTGGCGCACCCCGTTCCCAGTATCTCGATTTTCATCATTTCACACTCCGTTTCTCATTCCAATCATCCGAACACCCATCCGTATATCAATCCTGCCAGCACGCAGAACACCGCCACCAGCCCGACATAGACCAGCACCTTCTTCGTGCCCATTATCTTGCGGACCACGAAAATGCTTTGCAGGGACAGTTCCGGGTCCGCGAGCAGGTAGGCCAGTAGCGGTCCCCGTGCCATTCCCAGGTCCAGGAACATACGAGCGACCGGCACCTCCACCAGGGTCGGGAAGTACATGAATATGCCGAAGCTCACCGCCAGCATGTTGGCCCACAGCGAGTTGTTTCCTACATAATTCACGACCACATCCTGGGGTATGACGGCCGCAAAAATCCCGGCCAGGAACACACCAGCGAACAGCAGTGGCAGGATTGTCTTCACGAAGAACCATGTCTCGCCCATCCATTGCTTGCTCTCGTCACGCGAGAAATTTTTCGAGGTCCAGACCGCGGCTGCAACAGTGAATCCGGCCACAAAGGGCAGGCGGTAAAGCAAGTCAATGGGCAATGTCCCGGAAATCAGGACGGCGAACAGCAGAACGAACAGCCAGAAACTCCTGCGGTCAACCTTTTCATCCGGTTTTTCCGGGTTGACACCGACTTCCGGAACAGCACAACCTTTTGCATCCGTCTTACCGTTCCCGTTTGATTTGTCCTTCTTCGACTTTTCGAAAACAAAGCCCATGATAAGACCAATCAATATTCCGAAAGCGATTGCCAGGACCCCTCTGGCACCGGCAATGTCCCAGCCGATAAGCTGGCCCGTGTAAACGATTGCCAGAACGTTTATTGCCGGCCCGGTGAACAGAAAAGTTACCGCAGGTCCCAGCCCCGCACCCTTCTTCCAGATGCCGGCGAACAGCGGCAGTATTGTACAGGAGCAGACCGCTATCAGCAGTCCGGCAACGGCCGCTATGGGGTAGGATATGTGTTTCGGCGTATCCGGGCCCAGATATTTTGTCACTGCCTCCTTTTTCAGGAGTGCCGAAAGCGCACCCGCAATGAAGAATGCCGGCACCAGACAAAGAAGAACATGGGCTGAGAGATAATCCACCAGGGCCGCACCCCCCGCCGTGAGAAGGGAAACTATATCTACCATATTTTCCATCACCCTACAATTTCAATAAAACTTGAAATACTCCCCGATATATAAACTTTGTTTCAAATAAAGTTGAAATGGTGAACTCATGGCAATCAACATTCCCGATCCGATAAGAAAACAATGCGAGGAGAAAGGCGGCCTCGAAGGCATCATAGCCAAGCTGCCGGAGGCCAGGTCCCTGAAGGCCAGGGCGAAGCTCTTCCAGGCCCTGGGCGACCCCATGCGCCTCAAGATACTTTTCGCGCTGGACGAACAGCCGCTGTGCGCCTGCCTCATCCGCGAGGTTCTGGGTATTTCGGATTCCAAGTTATCGTATCATCTCACCGTGCTGAAACAGGCCAAGCTGATAGCCGGGAAGAAGCAGGGCCAGTGGATTATTTATGGGCTGACTGAATTGGGTAACCAAGTTGTAAGGATGATTGGGAAATTCTAGGACGGAGAGATGTCTGTGAAGGATGTTCGGATAAGAAACCTCAATAAAAAAGAAGATTTGGAAAATTACACAGAATTCATCAACCTGGCTCATGCCGATTACCCGGGCCACAAGGATATGTCAGTTGAGCTCGTCGGGCAATACATCTTCGGCGCTCCGGACTTTGATGAGAAAGCCCATTTCCTGGCCATTGAGGGTTCCAGAATTGTCGGTACAGCCAACGGAGATCTCGAGAGCGAGGAAGCAGGCTTCATTTCCATGTTTATTCTTCCGGAATACAGGTTCAAGGGGCTGGAGGAAATTTTCTATGAAACCGTGGCAGAATATCTGACCTCCAAAGACATGAAGTTCCTCAGGACAATGGTCCATGCCCAGTTCGTCGGTATGATGGAATTTTACAGGGAAAGGGAGTTCAATGATAAATGGACCCACTATTCAATGACAAGGGACATGGACAACCCTATTCCTGAAATTAAAATCTCGGATGATATTACAATTCACGTGCCAGATCTTGAAAATGAGTACGATGCAGTCAGAACCACCATCGCTACTGGATTTTCAGATACCATGGACAGCACGGATGAAATGATGATGAACTTCGACGAATTCACAAAGGAAGAATATTTTTCAAAAGATGGCATTGTTGCAGCAAAAGATGCAAACGGCAGGATGTTTGGTGTCTGCATTGCAGCAATCCATCCAGCAATGAAAGATACCGGCCATATTCCATGGCTGGCGGTATTGAAAGAGCATCGGGGGAAAGGTCATGGCAAGGCACTGTTGCTTTCAAGTCTGGCATGGCTGAAAGAGAATGGAGTCAAACAAACAAGCCTGAGTGTTGAGTTGGGCAATCCCGGCGCTCTGAAACTTTACAGGAGCGTTGGATTCGAGATAGAGAGCGAAATGAAGTTTCTGGAAAAAAAGCTGTGATGCCGTCACTGGCACCTCGCTTACAAAGAGGTGTACCAATATTGTTAAATACAAATGAAATACATATTCTGATAACGGGATGAACGCATGCGGGAACTCGGAAGAAACACCAAGATAATCATGAGCGTAATTGTGGCATTATTGCTGGTTGGCACAGTATATCTTGCGCTGTTCTATGATTGGTCCGCACCCGGTGACCTCGGTCCGGATGTTGTGCCGGACGAGACTTCCGATTACACCCCCATAACCAATCTCACCGGCATGATAGAATGCAGTAACAATTTCTCATTCGAAATGTACAGCCAGGTGTGCAATGAATCCGATAACGTTTTCTTCTCGCCTTACAGCATTACCACGGCGCTGGGCATGGCATTCGAAGGCGCAAATGGAACTACCGCGGACGAGATGGCCCAGGTGCTGCGGCTGCCAAAGGACAACCAGACCCGTTTGGACCTGGTGAAGGCCTTTCAGACCGCCATCAATGCTGAGAGCGACAAATATGAACTTTCCACCGCCAACGCGTACTGGCTCGCAGAAAACCAGGCCATGTTGGAGACCTACAGAACGGCAATCGAATCCTACTATCTTGCCCACGGCGGGGAACTGGACTTCGTCGGAGACCCGACCGGTTCCGCGGCCACGATAAACGCCTGGGTGGAGCAGGAAACAAACGGCCGGATAAAGGATTTGATTCCGGCCAGCGCCATAACGTCCCTCACCTATCTCATCCTCACCAATGCCATTTATTTCAAATCAGATTGGAAATACCAGTTCAATTCCACTGCCACTTACAACGGCACATTTTACCTGAATAACGGGTTAGAAACAACCGCCGAATACATGAACATGAACGACGAGGAAATCGATTTCGACTATGCAACAAATAACGAGTGCCAGATGCTCCGGTTGCCTTACAAGGGCGAGGAAGTGTCCATGTACATCATGCTGCCGCATTATGGCACTGCCGGGATGGACGCCCTGGAGGAAAAGCTGGACAGCGATTACTTCGAGGCGCTGAAAGCATCCATGCACCCTGCATGGGTCAATGTGAACATCCCCAAGTTCAAGTTCGAGCAGGAGTACCACCTGGAGGATTTCCTTCCCGGCATGGGCATGCCAACCGCATTCCAGCCGGGTTCCGCTGACTTTTCCGGCATAACCGATGCGATGCCGCTTTACATCAGCCAGGTCATCCATAAATCATTCATCGAAGTGGATGAGAAAGGAACAGAAGCGGCAGCGGCCACCGCCATAATCATGCCTACATACGGGGTGGGACCGCCCCAACCAATCAATTTCTATGCCTATCACCCTTTCATATTCTTCATCCAGCATGAATCGACCGGCCAGATACTGTTCATGGGCAAGGTCGGGAACCCCGACATTTAATCAAATTCTTTCGAAAAAGGGTCAATCCGGTTACGACAAATATAGTACGTATTCAGTGAAATGAAGCTATGATAACGATTGTAGATTGTAGATTTACGACGGTAGATTTACGACGGACGACATTCTGCTAGCAAATATCTAAAATCTAAAATCTAAGATCTAAAATACGGATGGGCATATTCCCAGCACAAATCTAAGATCTAAAATCTACAATCTAAAATTTCAGAAGACCGAATTCTTACCAAATATAGCACAGTCCGTTTTCGACATTTGCAGTAAAGGGTACCGTTCTTTGGATTATGTTAAAATAAATATCCATGTGATATTCTAGACCTGGTATGCCAGTGCTCAAGCGATTGTGGGAAGCTCCACTTTTATGTGGGAGAGTTCCTCAAGATCGAACCTGTCTCTGATGCCCAGAATCTCAATGCCGATAACTTTTCCTTCTTTGTTGTAATCTATGATTATGCCAGGTGAGGTTTCTTCACTCTCCTCAACCTCATCTTCGCTAAGTCGGAAGTAGAGCGCGTCACTCTCCATGTCAACCTTGACTCTCATTTTTTTGTCTCCTTTTTTCCGTTCAGTATCCTTAATCGCCTATCGTAATATATTGTTACTACTTTATAAGGTTTCTTCTTTCCGCTTATGACTACTCGTAAAAATCGGGGACCCACCTTCTTTATTGCGTACCAGATGCCGCCATCACCGTCTTCGCGAAAATCTGGGGTTTTGATTGAATCAATAATCAGTTTCCTGGTCAATTTTCGCTCTTTCAACATGTTGCTGGCATGTTTTGTAAATTGTATGTCTTTGTTCATATCCGAATCTTGCCCCTTTCCTGGTTATACATTTCACTGATAAAAGACTTTGTGGGGTCTTCATTTTCTCTCTTCCGCCCAAGGATCAATCTTGCTCCTGCATATATGGCATAACCCCGCTTCATTATCGCTTGTCATGGGGTCCATGCTTCCGCCGCACCTGCTGCACCATTCCTTCCTGTCATTGGCGACGTTCACCTGGTCGCATGCGTGATCGAATTCCTTCATCATCATGAATCGGCCGCAGTAGGGGCAGTAATTGACTGGCATCGGCGGTAATATGTTCTGTTGGCTAATAATGTTATGGAATCATCCGCACAACATCCTGGGTGCCGTACTTCACGCCCAGGTTGTAGATGGGAGGCGCACCCGGAGGTGTTTGCTTCTGGTTGAACATGCCTCTTATCAATACATGCTGGCCGATGCTGAAATCCGGTATCGTTCCCACCGGCCAGTCAATGAACTGCACTGATATGGTGTCCTGAATTGTGGAATTGACGCTGGTCACTCTCAGCATCTGGAAGGATTTACCGATGATGATGACGTCGTTCAGTATCACGGCTTTTCCCACATAATCCTGGGGATTGGCCAGAAGTTGGTCCGTGGTGACGACGATGGCCTGCGGGTTCACATGGGGCTGATTACCTTCCCGGACCTCCGAATTTTGGAGATAGCTGGCTGCCGGCACCGCGGTCCAGAGTACCAGTATTCCCACAATGATTCCAACTGTCAGCAACTTCGCGACGCGCCTGTCATGCTCTCCCCATTTGAAATGTCCGGCTGTTTTCTTCGCGAACCAGTTCCCCAGTCGATAAATTCCCAGGCCGCCGAGAATGGCTATTGCCGGTAGCGACGGCATCCAGTATCTCGGTTCCCACGGGACGAGCTGGGTTCTGGCGTACATGTCCACCCATTCCAGTGAAAGATAAGTGAAGGAATTAATCCCTATCCAGAGCATCAGGGTTGCCAGTTCCAACTTCTTTTTCCTGAGGCAATAGATTCCCAGGGGCAGGAAGATGAGCGCCGGCATCCTGGCAATGAACGTGGGCATGAGTTTGAACAGATTGGCAAAGGCCGTGGAAACGTATGAGCCGATGTTCGATGTCCAAATTGAGGTTGTGTTCCTTATGTCCAGTTCCCCGGTCCGGTTGAAGTCCATGAGTTTTGTCGCGTCATAACCGGAATTGAACGGCCCCCCGAAGTACTCTGAATTGTACTGGGTGAGCGGTACCAGGATGAACATGAGGCCCAGGATGAAGGCGCCCAGCAGGATGAGGAAGGGCATTCCCCGCTTTACCGTGGCTTTGACGTCTTTCTTTCTCAGGTCCGGCCAGACCCTCAGGAGGTAGAAGCCGAGAAGGTAAATGCCGAATGCAATCGCCAGCAGTCCGGTGGGGTACCTCGTGGACACGGCCGCACCAAAAGCAAGTCCCGAGAGAACGGTTATTCCGATGCCCAGGTATCTGTCCTGGTTCGATGCATCTTCGGCCTTACGGGGGTCCAGGGAACGGCCGTTGTACCGGTAATTCCCCTCCACCAGGAACCAGAAGGCCAGTGCCGTGAAGTGCATGGTCGAGGCGTCGGTCCAGTAATAGCGGTGCCACATTACGATAACTGTGAGATTGAACAGGACAAGAAGCGATGCTATGAATCCCGTTTGCCAGCCAAGAAGGCGTTTCCCCAGCATGTATGTCCCGAGAATCGCCAGACCGGCCATTGCAGGCCCAAAGAGTAATTCCGCGCCGATTGCCCTGAACGGCAGTATGGCCATCACGTGGCCGGGCCCCTTCTCGTTCACAACCACGTATTCCCCGTCATGCACCACCACCACGCTCTGTGTGTTTCCGTAGGTCCATTCGTCGTAGGGGATATGGTAAATTCCATGGCCGTAATACTCAATCCAGATGTCGTTGGTCGTGGCATCAGCCTTGTCAGTTGATGGGTCATAGGGAACGCTGGCTACCAAAATTGACAGGACAGCGAACAGGATTGCGAGAACGAGGATGCAGTTCCTCTCCTTCAACCAGTTCAGTTCAGACAAGTTGCTCATTATGTTGTTGGAAAATCCCTGCTGATAATTATAGGTATCCCTGGGAATTCCCGAACAATCCTTAAATATGCGCCTTCCCATTTCAGTGCCAGGGATAAAATGAAAACCACCCAAGTGAGGGACCTGTACGGTCTCAGGATAGAGGAAGGGAAGGTCGGGAACATACCGCATACAGGTGATCCGCTGGACGGCACCTGGACAAAGGCAGATCCGGCACAAAAGAAATTGATGCTCATCCAGAGTGCTGGGGCGGTGATATTCATGATACTGTTCATGACGCCCTTGATGTTTATAATTATATTCACTGGCGACGCATTTTTCGGCCTGCTCCTGTTGTCTCCGATAATCGTGGCGATGGTGGTGACATTGGCCTTATCTGGCTGGAGCGTGAACCGCATGTACGAGCGCCACAGGTTCAGGATAACCGACGAGGAACTCATAATCGAGAACGGTTTCATTACCACCAACCGCGTCCTCATTCCCCTGGTCCGGGTACAGCAGGTGAATGTGTACGAAACCTGGCTGGGTAAGCATTACGGCCTGAAGAACGTCATGGTGAACACCGCCGGATTCTCCTACGTGCCGAATGCCGGTGTCATGGGCGGCAACGGAATGCTCATGGGACTGACCAATGCCGATGAGGTTGCGGAGGCCATACTCTCCAGGGTGAAGAAGATAAAATCCGGGCCAAAATCGAATTGACGATTGTAGATGTATGACGATTGTAGATTTAGGGATTGTAGATTGTAGATTTACGACGGATTGGCGACGTTACATATTCCCAGCACAAATCTAAAATCTAAAATCTAAAATACGGTTGGGCATTCTGCCAGCACAAATTTTAAATCTAAAATCTAAGTTCTAAAATCTAAAAATTTCAGAAGACTAAAATCTTACGATTGATGCCTCTCATTAAATAGCGACGGTTCCTTTCCTCGCCCGGAGAGACCTTGGGAAACATGCTGTCGCACGGACTGTTGGCAGGGGCATTGATGGCCCTGACCAATCTGCTTCTAGGCCTTGAGCCGATGTCCTGGAATGTATTTCTTGCAGGCATCGTTGCAATACTTCTGAACCTGGATTCCGGGGCTTCCAGGATAGCGCCAGGAAGCCCGTTCTGTCATTCCCTCGGCTTCGGATTTTTCATGCTGTATCTGGCAGGTGTCGGCGCATACTTCGCATCCGTGTTCTTTGGCATCGGTTTTGTCGCTACATTTCCCTGGGTTCTGGCAATAGGAATCGGAATCTTCGCCCACCTCATTGCCGAGGCCGCCACCGGGGAGCCGATTTTCACTGTACCGAAGAACCTCAGGCCCATATCCTGGCTGGTGGATTGCGGCTCTGAATCTACCGGATTCTGGTGCGCCTGGGGACGATTCTCGCTCAAGCGCTGGGTAATGCGGGACTCCCATCTCAACGGCATCTCCCTGGCTCTGATACTGGCAACCATCGGTCTGTTTTGATGTATTTTTAATTGCGAAAGTATAATATAATAATGTTGAATATAAATGCCACATGAAATTCAGCGCGGTGATAATCGCCAGGAACGCGGAATTGTTCATCCGCGATTGCCTGGACAGTCTTGTTCACCAGTCAAGGAAGCCCGACGAGGTTCTCGTTGTGGACTCGGAGAGCACTGACTCCACCCAGGCCATAGTCAAGGAATATTCCGCGAAATGGCCCTTCGTGAAATTGCTGGTGTACTCCAGTCTGAAGGGTGAAGGCCGGAATTACGGCGTGAAGAAATCCTCCGGCGACATTGTGGCTTTCATAGACTCCGATGCAATCGCGCACGCCCTCTGGATTGAAGAGATGATAAAGGCCATGGAGAACGCCGATGTTGTGGCGGGGAGGGAAGTGAGGCTCGGTTATCACGGTTTCACTTCGTTGAAAAGGGTCGGCATGCTCCACAAAGGTTCGGACGTAACCTACCCCAGCGTCAATCTGGCCTACAAAAAATCCGTTTTCGAGGCAATAGAGGGATTCGACCCCTGGTTCAAGGAAGCGGAGGACGTCGACATCAATTTCCGGGCGGTGGACGCCGGTTACAAGCTAATCTACTGTCCCACTGCAATAGTCTATCATAACGCACGTTCCACATTCACTGCATTCTTCAAACAGGCCTTCTGGTACGGCTTCGGCAGGAAGGAGCTTTCCCTGCGCCACGGCAACCTCTGGCGTTCATACAGCCCCATGGAGATGGTCCGCGTTAGCAAAGAAGAGAACATCTGGAAGCTCATCCGGCTGGTCATATCATTCTTCGGGTACATGTTCTGCAAGGTCGTGGGGAAGAAGCAGACCGCGAAGGACCGCCTTCGGAAGTCGAAGGCCAGCGAACGATAAAATGTCTATTCCGGAATCGCTTGTACAGTATTCAACCTTTTGTGTTTGCCAGATGCTCTAAGCGCATAATATAAGACAAGCGCAACACCGCTCATCCCCGCCGCAAAATACATTGGAGCCAGCATGTCATTCGTCATTTGCACTATGAACCCGCCCACCAGTGCCCCCAGGATTGCGGAGAGCTGAAGAACCGAGTTCAGGAAGCCCGTTACGGTCGCTCGTTCTTCGTTCCTGGCCATCATGAACTTCACCGATCCGACATATATCAGGGCCCAGGATACCGCCAGCAGGACCTGGGTGGGCATGAGCTGCCAGATATCCTTGCACAGGGGGAATAGGAGAAACGTCGCAATGCTCGCGATTATTCCGGCTGGAAGGAGAATTCCGCTGCGCTTTTTCAGGCGGGGCATCACCAGGAACTGGGTGAAGGAATTTATTCCGTACATTATGCCGACCCAGAAGAATATATTGATTCCCACGCCGCCCAGCCCCCGGATGAACATGGGATACATGACCCATATGGCGCATGCCCCGGTGTGCCTGACCAGTACTGGCAGGTACACCGAAATATTTTTCTTGATTATCTTGACCGGGAAAAGCGGTATGGCCATCTTCACGTCGTTGCGGAACGGCATTCTCAGGGCCACCGGTATTGCCAGGGCCATGAGTAGCGCGCTGAAGAGGAAAGGCGCCCTTATGGAGAACACTGTTGCCACTATTCCCGCGACCACCGTGCCCGCGCCCCAGCCCCCGGAGCCCCATGCGAGAAACCGGCTCATGCGCTTCTTGTTCTCATAGGCGTAGGCCAGCAATGCGGCCGGATATATCCCGGCGCAGAAGCCGAGCAGCACCCTTGTCACCAACAATGTTACCGTATCATGGGCAAGGCACTGGGCGGCGCATGTGATTGCGGAAAGCACCAGCCCGGAAATGAGGAATATTCTCCTGCCGTGTATGTCGGAAAGCCTTCCGAATATATACGATGCCAGAAGGTTCGCGGCGCTGTAAGATGCAACCAGTATTCCTATCTCGCCGGCGCTGGCGCCGAGTTCTTCTGCGAACAGCGGTATGAGCAGCAGCGACGAGAATAACGCGGCATTGGACAGGAAATTGAGGGATTCGGCCTTCATTGGGTGGAGATTGTTATTTGGTATTTAATTGGAATTGTAGATGGATTGGCGATTGTAGATTTAGGGATTGTAGATTGTAGATTTACGACGGATTGACGACGTTGCATATTCTCAACATAAATCTAAAATCTAAGATCTAAAATCTACAATAGTTGCTGGCGTTATCCTTAAATATTATGGTGCTGCATACCTCGGTGAGGCGAATATTATGGCAGACTGGACAGGGCCGCTGAAGAAGCTGGACGATTACCATTACGAGATTCCGATTACTTACAAGAAGGGCATGCGCACGTCGGGCATCATCTTCGCGGATGCAAAGATGATGGAGATTGTGAAGAAAGATAACGCGCCCGAGCAGGTGGCGAATGTCGCTTTCATCCCGGGTATCCTGGGCCGGTCCATGGCCATGCCCGATATCCACTGGGGGTACGGGTTTCCCATCGGCGGAGTCGCGGCAATGGATTCCGAGGAGGGCGTGCTTTCTCCGGGCGGCGTTGGCTTCGACATTAACTGCGGTGTTCGGTTGGTGAGGACCAATCTCTCCGAGGCGGATGTCAAGGACAGGGTTAACAAGCTCATCGATTCCATGTTCGAGAATGTGCCATCCGGTCTGGGTTCCAAGGGCAAGGTCCGGCTCAGTCCCACCGAGATAAACGACGTGCTGGAAACCGGTTCCGAGTGGGCCGTGGAGAACGGCTACGGCTGGGAATCGGATATAGCTCACACTGAGGAGAACGGCCGCATGAAGAACGCGGACCCGGATTTCGTCAGCCATGACGCCAAGAAGCGCGGGGCACCTCAGCTGGGCAGCCTGGGCGCCGGCAATCACTTCCTAGAGGTCCAGAAGGTCGAAGAGATATTCGATCCTGTTGCCGCAAAAGCCTACGGCATTGACCACGTGGGCCAGATAATGGTCATGATACACACCGGCTCCAGGGGCGCGGGGCATCAGATTGCCACCGAGTACATCCGGGAGATGGAATCCGCCGTGAAGAAATATAACATTGATTTGCCGGACCGCCAGCTCGCCTGTGCGCCTGCGAACTCGCCCGAAGCCCAGAACTATTTCAAGGCAATGGCCTGCGGCGCGAACTTCGCCTGGGCCAACCGCCAGTTAATACTCCACTGGGTCAGGGAGTCCTTCGAGACAGTCATGGGCCAGACAGCCGAGGACATGGATATGAAGCTTATTTACGACGTATGCCACAACATCGCCAAGCTGGAAGAGCATCAGGTGGACGGAAAGCGGACGAAAGTTTACGTCCACCGCAAGGGTGCAACCAGGGCTTTCGGGCCCGGGCATAAGGATGTGCCGCAGGACTACAGGGACTACGGCCAGCCGGTGATAATTCCGGGCGACATGGGCACTGCGAGTTATGTTCTTGCGGGTACCGAGAATGCCATGAAGGAGAGCTTCGGCTCCACCTGTCACGGCGCCGGAAGGATAATGTCCAGGCAGGCCGCAATAAGGAAGTTCAGCCCCGGCCAGATAAAGGAAGAGATGAGGCGCGACGGCATCTATGTCAAGGCGGCATCCAATGGAGTCCTGACCGAGGAAGCGCCCCAGGCCTACAAGCGCATTGACGATGTGGTCAGGGTGGTGGCCGGCGCCGGAATCTCGAAGCTTGTTGCCAAAATGAAGCCCATGGGTGTTATGAAAGGATAGTACCACAATCTGAAATTATTAATTGCAGATGTATGACGATTTTCGATTTAGGGATTGTAGATTGTAGATTTACGACGGATTGACGACGTTGCATATTATCAACAAAAATCTAAAATCTAAATTCTAAAATCTAAAATACGGTTGGGCGTTCTGCCAGCAAAAATCTAAAATCTAAGATCTAAAATCTACAATCTCACTGCGGGTTGAGGAACAGGAAGGCCATGAAGGCCAGGTAGGCCAGGAAAAGCATTGCGCCTTCCCATCTCTTGATTTCCCATCCGGTCTTTATGAATAACAGGACAATCAATCCCAGCATTATCATGAAGGGCGCCGAGACAGTTATTGTAAGGCCGATTATGCTAAGCGGGAATATCAGCCCACTCACACCGACGATGAGCAATATGTTGGCGACGTTGGAGCCTATGACATTGCCGACCGCGATGTTTCCCATTCCCTTCCTTGCCGCCGTGATGGATACGGTCATCTCGGGCAGCGTCGTACCGATGGACACCAGGGTGATGCCGATGAACGTGCCGGACACATTCAACAGATCCGCAAAATACAGGGCCCCGTCAATGAAGAACTTGGCACCGATGACCACCCCTACTCCGGAGACGGCCAGTACTGTTATTTCCCTGGCGACGCTTCTCCTTTTCTTTTGTTTCTCATCCAATGAGCATTCGTCACTCTTCTTGCAGCTTCGCAAATCTCTTATGGTGAGCAGGTACCCGGCCTTGAAGAAGTAGATTATGAATTCCCTGAACTGCATCTTTCCGTCCTGGTCCTCCGGTTCGGTCTTGAAGAGGAACAGGATATATGCAACGTAGAACAGGAGAAGGATGAGCGCTTCCCACCTGGCAATGGTCAGGTCCAGGGCGAAAACGAAGAACAGGACCATGGCGAGTATCATGATGTACCCGTCGCGCTTCAGCATATCTTCGCTGGTCCTGATGCTCTTTGCCATGGCGGCGAGACCGAGAACCGCACCCATGTTCATGATGGCAGCGCCCACAATGTTCCCGGATACTATCTCATTGGCCTTCATTGCCGATGCAAATACTGCGGTTGCCATCTCCGGGATGGAGGTACCGATGGCCACCAGCGTGAGGCCTATCAGAAATTCGGAAACGCCCAGAAGATTTGCTATCTTGGCCGCGGAGTCCACAAGGTAGTCCGATGCCTTGACCAGCATCACCAATCCGAGCAGGAACAGCAGTATCTCAATTATCATTTCCGGGTGAGCATTTCGTTTGAATATAATAACTTATCACACATCCAGATATCCGGGTGTAAAATGCCCCTGGGAAAAAAGTTAATACCAGTTTATTGTTCAAGTGCTGATTGAAATGTTAACAGTCTTGCAGGTGACCCCACTCGATAATCTTTCGACTCTCGTCATAAGTGTGATATGCATTGCCGTGCTCCTGTTTTTCCTTGTCTGGGTGTATGTATGCATCTGGGTGTACCGCGATGCCGAGAAGAGGAATTCCAGCGGCGCACTTTGGGCGATTCTGGTATTCTTTTTCAACATAATTCCGCTGATAATCTGGCTCGTGGTAAGGCCGCCCATCCCCCCCCAGTACGGCCACGTTGCGCCGGGCTACATGCCCGCGCCGCCCCCGCCGGTATACCAGCCATGCCCCCAGTGCGGCCAGCCCATGACCATCATCCAACAGTACAATCGCTGGTATTGTAATTACTGCAGAAAGTACCCGTGATATGCGGGATAATATCAATTTTCAGTTTCTTGCATAGATAAGTGGTCCGTATCCCCAAGTTCTCATCTATTGCTACAGATAGCTCTGCCAATAAATTATGGCTTTTTGATATAACTGAAGCGGGAACAGATTAAAATAGTCAGTCAGATACTCACATATGTTATTGCTG
>VMTD01000088.1 GCA_013791785.1 Methanobacteriota archaeon | reverse complement strand
GTGAGAAAATTCAAGAGCGAGTTTGGGGGAGACGAAGTGAATTATGGACGATACCAGATTGTTCATTCTTCATTGAAAATGAAAATATCGGAAATGGGGTATAAAGCATACAGGAGGCTGAAACTCTGAGGATAATGATAGACATCGGGACGCCTCCCCAGGTTCATTTATTTCGAAATCTGATAAAGCAATTGGAAAAAGAAGGACATGAATTGAAAATTACTGCAAGAAAACATCAAATCATAACTGAATTACTTGACTATTACCAGATTGAATATGAAATCGTCAGGACCGGAGTTACCCGAATTACACAGAAAATTATAGATATCCCAATAACCGATTTCAAAATGATTCAGATAGCCAAGAAATTTTCACCGGACATAATGTTGAGTCTGGGCTCCCCATATCTTTCACATGTGGCCAAATTAATGGGCAAACCCCATGTTGTGCTGGAGGATACTGAACTATCCATGGAGCAATATTTTCTGTATTCCCCATTTTCATCCGTAATCATAACCCCCATTAAATTTAATTTAAAACTGAAACACAAAAATCACATCAGAATCAAGAGTTATAAAGAACTGGCGTACCTTCATCCCAATTGGTATGCCCCAACCCCCATTTCAGACATTGCGCAGATTCCCCCCATAACAAATGATGAAAAATATGTGATATTAAGGTTCAATCAATTTGGAGCCAGCCATGACCTGGGGAAAAAAGGATTTACCATGGCAGAAAAATATTCGTTGATTAAGGAATTGGAAAAATATGCCACTGTGATAATTTCTTCGGAAATGAAATTGCCTGCAGATTTAACAAAATACCAAGTGTCTTTTCCATCACACAGGATGCATGATGCATTGTCTCAGGCTACTCTTCTTGTGGGAGACACCCAGACATCAACGACCGAAGCGGCTTGTTTAGGGACACCGGCCATCCGCTCCAATTCATTTGTTGGAGATGGGGATATGAGCAATTTTAAAGAACTGGAAGATGATTACAAATTAATCTATAACATCGCTGATGGTGATAGCGCCATCGAAAAAGCTGTTGAATTAATCCAGCGAAAAGATCTCAAGAGTGAATGGCATGAAAAAAGAGATAAAATGCTGAAAGAAAAAATCGATTTGACATCATTTATAAAATGGTTTATCACTAGTTATCCAGAGAGTCTAAATGTGATGAAAGAGGATTCAAATTATCAGGATAGATTTCATTAATTCTTGGATTTCAATGCCCGCTTCCCCACGTTCTTCACGTTCTGCCCCACCAGTTCCTTCATCCACTTGCCGGTGCTGTCCGTCCATCTCTGGGGATGTGTCTGGATGAGCATCTGGTTGTGAATCTTCTTTTCAATGATAGAAATTAACTGGTCGGTGCTTCGGACTGTGTGGTCCTTTGTTTGCTCCACATGGTCGTCGATGGAGTATTTTTCCCCGTCCCATCTTCGGCCGGTGTCTGTGTAATATCTGACCTTTGAATAATCGATGGAGAGGAAAGGCTCGCCGATGAGGCCGAAATCCTTGGGGCTTGCGTCCTTCCAGATGTCCAGGTTGCGCCATTTCTTCATGGGGCTTCCGTGCATGCATGCTGTCCGTACATCTGCGACCTTTCTCATTTCATCCAGTTCATTGCGGAAAAGGACGAGTGCCTCCTGGATATTGCCGTTGGCCTTGTCCAGGACTTCGTAATGGTAGCCGATTTCGTGGCCCATCTTTTCTATTTTCTTGATTATTTCGATATCTAATACTTCGGGAACAGTGCGGAAGTAAAATGTTGATATAATCCCTTTGGAATGTTCCAGATTGGCCACACTCAGTGACATCTTCGGGTGTTTATCCACGTCATGGCGGAGTATTGCGATGTTCTTCCGGTTCTTTTCGTCTGAATTAAGATAATCAACCACTCTCTGGGTGGTGTAATTAGATTTCAGAACGTCAAGCAGCTCTGAATATTTGTCCAATGTGAAGTCGCGACTCATCCGGTTTCATTATCCCCTTTCATATATAAATGGCTTCGCTTGGTTTTTTCTTTTGTGAGATTCTTCTTCGCCGGCCTCCTCGGCAAGTTGAATGCAGCTTTTATCATGTTGAGAACGGCGCATTCGACGATGGCCCGGAAACATTTTATAACTAAATCCAGCATCATAGAATTCCCTTCATTTTACAAACAATCGGTGAATGCAAGAACTCAAAGCTAAGCGATTTTTCATAACTTGGAAGTTTACCCCGGAATATCTATCCAAACTTTCACGAACTGGAGTTGTAAGCGTTTTATTGCACAGTTCGCGCGTTCGCCATGATTGGTCATATTCAAAACAATCACAATCACCGTGTGAGGAATTTCCGCAATCGGCATTATGAAAACGATGAGATTGCGGATAAATGGCTTCGCTTGGTTTTATCTTATTGGGAGATGATTCACCAGCCATCCCCATCGTGCGAGGGTCTGCGCGGAAGCGCAGCACCTCCCACAAATATATATCCCAAAAATAACATTCATCCCCCGAGGCATACCATGGATGCGGAAGAGATCAAGGCATGGGCGGCGGAAGCGGCCGGGGACCCGAACCCTCTACGCGCTCTACACGTGCTATTCGGGCCTCGACTTTCTGGGGATGCCCTGGGTGTCCTGGAGGATGCCACTGATTTGCTCCGGTACGTGAAGGCTCCGGAGGCGGCAGCCCAGATATTCCGGAACGAGGCCGAGATAGAATCGCTGAAAAAGGCGCTGGAGGAGGAAGAACAGCATAACGATTAAACTCCCCGCTCCCCGCCATTCCCCCGGTGAAACACGTGAAGATGATTGAGGTCTGCGAAACCATACTTTCAACTTTTCCCCAAAACTCGACACTATACTTTCAACTTCCGCAAATTATATAAAGCCCTGACGTATCCTCCGTTACGTGACTGACATTACCACACTGAAGGAGATACTCGGGGACGGCAAATTGCTCCTGGACCAGGAAGAAGCGCTTGTTGAGAGGGACATGGCCGGCACTCTTCTCTCAAGGGCGAAGTACGGTGTGATAGAGGTTGTCACTGGCGTCAGGAGAGCGGGAAAGAGCAAACTTCTTCTCTGGGTGGGCAGGCAGCTCAGGAAAGAAGGGAAAAATGTCTATTACATCAATTTCGAGGACGATAGGTTCATGCCGGGTGAGAAGGACCTCCAGAATATCGCCACCCTCATCGAACTGGATAACGCTGTTCTTCTTGTGGACGAACCGCAGAACATGCCCAATTGGGAAAAATGGGTAAGAAGGATGCATGACCGGGGAATCAAGATATACGTAACCGGTTCGAATTCAAAACTCCTGGGGAGCGAGTTTGCCACGGCACTCACCGGAAGAAAGAAGGAACACGAGGTTTTTCCATTCTCGTTTTCGGAATTTCTGAAAAGCAAGAACGCCGTTTCTCTGCCAAGCGACCAGAATATCAGGATGTTCGAGGATTATATGACGAATGGCGGATATCCCTATTCAGTAATTTCCGGTGACAATTCTGTACTCTCTGATTACAGGAGGGACATAATCGAAAGGGACATTCTGGCGAGACACAAAATCAGAGATGTGAATGCATTTAAGAATCTCTACAGATTCGTCATGTCAAACCCGGGTCTTTACATCTCCCAAAAATCGATTAAAGGCTTCATAGACATCAGTCATGTGACCTTAAGAAAATATTTGGACTACCTGGTTGAAGCATATGCCGTTATTCCGCTTGAAAAATTCAGTTATTCCCAGAAAGAGCAGTTGTTGAATCCGAGAAAATTCTATCCCATCGACAACGGCCTTTTGATAAGAAAAACAGACCTGGGAAAGTTGCTGGAATCCTGCATGGTCCAGCACATCAAAAGACACACCGGAAATGTTTTTTACTGGAAAGATTCCGGTGCAAGGGAGGTTGATGTTTATCTTCCGGACCGAAACCTGGCAATCCAGGTGTGTTATGAATTGAATGTCGGCAATCTTTCTCGGGAGGAAAAGGCCCTGGAATCGGCTGTTGACGAATTCAATGCAAAACCGTTGATTGTATCCTTGTACTCGGAAGCCAAATCGAAGTATCCAACGATGAGGGCTACGGAATTCATTGAAAACATTCGTTCGATTGTTTTATGATACTTGTTTGTCATAAAACCGCACTTTTGTGACAATGCGTTATCATGAAATCTATTTTTCCACGCAAATACATGCGATTTGAATAACGTTGGAGATCGCCATGCGCCGTTCAATCTATTGCACAGGAAATCAAAGCTAGACAGCTTTGATAAATCAGGTGCATGGCCCCCTGGGTAAACTTCCAGCCCTGGCAACAAACGCCAGCCACTTTAGGGGCTGGTAGTTTGCTATCGGATTCAAACTCGTTCACGTCCCCGCCGTGCGCGGCTCCGTCAGCAGCCGCGTGTCCCTGCCCGGATGGGCATAATCCCGCCACATTTATATTCCCGAAATAAATATCATCCCCCGAGGCAAACCATGGAGGCGGAAGATATCAGAGCATGGGCGGCGGAAGCGGCCGGGGACCCGGCAAAGGCCCTGAACATGGTGTTCATCAAGTCGCAGGAACTATTCATCAACAGGGATGCGGAAGTGAGATTATTTCACGCCAGGGTTTCTCGATGCCGAGGTCCCGACAAATGTTCCTCCGCCGTTTTTCTTCAGCCCGGTAATCCACCGGTCCTAATCGCCAACTAATCGCCAACTTGAGCAGGCACATAGTGAGCGCCCCTGCCCTTGCCGACGAGCCTTACCAGACCTTTTAAAATCAAGTCTGCAAGGTCCACTCTTGCCCATTCATCGGAGATGTTGGCGATTTGCCTGTATTCCCTGTTCGATATCTTCCCATGTTCCTTAAGGTACAACATCGCCTTTATTGTAAACATGTCGAGAAAACTCTGGCTTTCAAGCCGGAGATGAATCGACATATACAATAAACGGGAAAGGCCGTTGCATGCCGTACTAATGCAACCAAAGTAAATCGAAGTCACCAGGCTTCGATTGTTCAGGCAT
>VMTD01000062.1 GCA_013791785.1 Methanobacteriota archaeon | reverse complement strand
ATGCCTGAACAATCGAAGCCTGGTGACTTCGATTTACTTTGGTTGCATTAGTACGGCATGCAACGGCCTTTCCCGTTTATTGTATATGTCGATTCATCTCCGGCTTGAAAGCCAGAGTTTTCTCGACATGTTTACAATAAATTGAGTGCAGATGCCGGGATTCGAACCCGGGCTGAAAGCTTGGAAGGCTTTAATCCTAACCAGCTAGATTACATCTGCACCAAGCATTTTTCAAATCAGTATCCACTCAGGATGTGTCCTCGACATTGGAGAGAGGGATAAAAAACCTTCTATCCGCCATTACCAGTTGATGGTCCATACCGTATTTGCCGGAACTTTGATCCAGTAACCTTCACCGGGCAGCATCGGGTCAGTACCCAGGAGATCCTTGATGTAAGGTGAGGATGTTTGGTATCCTTCCACAGCATCATAGGTTACCCCGACAAGTGCCGTCGATACTGTTTTGGTGGTATCCTGCGTAGGGTATCCTACGAAATTCCAACCTGCGTAGAGCGTTATGTTGGTGTATGTGGGAATGTTGCCATGGATTGTAAGGGTACATGCACTGGTTGCGTGAATCCAGACGGCCATTGTGTGGTCGATATTACTCAAATCATTGGTCGAACTTCCCGGTCTGTAGGAACTCCAGCGGCCCGCCTGGTTGCTGTAATATTTCACGGAATCGTAATTACCACTGATGGAAGATAGGACGCTGGCAACAGCGGTATCATCCTGAATTAATGGCAGAGACACCAGGTTCCAGCCGGCGGTCAGGTTCACATAGTGGACGTTCTGGGTGAAATAGGTATTGACTATTTTGTTCGCGTTCATTGTGACAGAATTCGGATTTGTGCTACCGGACAATGCACCGGTCCATTGATCGAAGCTCCAACCGGATGCCGGGTTTGCTGTAAGGGTCACTACCTGGCCGTAAGTGTAGGTGCCTTGGTTTGGGTTCTTGGATACCGAACCGCTTCCATAGATATTGATTGTGAGGGTATAGGTGTTGATTGCAAAATAAGCAGCGATTGTATGGTTGGCATTGACACTATAGAACGTGTAAGAAGTGATAGCACCCTGTGGTGCCCCATCAACATAAACGTCAGTGATGTGATAGCCGGTAGATGGAGCGATATTGAATGACTGGTCATCGCCTTGTTGAACAACAACACTGCCTGACGGAGATATCGAGCCGCCTGTTCCTGCGGTTGCCGTGATTGTATATTGGGGGGGTTCGCCCGGCGGGTCATAATGAATCTCATCGTTCTGCTGGGATGCTTTTATGGAGTCACCGATAGCGCCCTGCAACAGTTTCTCTTCGTTATTCGGTTCCTCCCAGACAACCTGGGGCCTCCAGGAACCGTCCGTAAGTTCATTGAGGGCAACTGACACATTGCTCACATCCGCAAGAAAATCCGGATCCGGAGCGCTGATAATTTCATCCTTCTCCTGCCCGGTCCAGATTGGTTCCACTAATGGCCTTTGACTGTAGGATTTGTGTACTTCAATGGATTTGTCATTCAACTCGGACCAGAATGCATATGCTTCGCCCGTGGCAGTAACAGCAATTGTGGGGTTCATTGGCACATTTCCGTCATCGTTGTCTATGGGAATTTCTTCCTGCTTGCCATCTGCCCAGCTTCCGCCATTATCCGGAGAACCGAGATAGAATATACCCCCGGTGCTGGCTTTCTCAACAGGGGTCTGGGACCAGACAATATGGATATCATCGAGATATGTTGACATAGAGATGCCGCTTGCACCCATTCCGTCCGGGATATCGAGCGATATTGACTTCTCCGATTCGGGATTCCAGGTCTTTCCCTCGTCGTCAGATCTCAGGTAATATATCTCATCAAATGAATTTGTCTTACCTTTTTGAATCCAGGAAACATGTACGAAATTGGCCGCTCCGCCGGAAGTGGAAATTTCCGGATTGGATGCATATCCGTCTTCGGTCGCAGATGGTAAACTAATCATCTGATTCTGCTCGATGCCAGACCAATACCCGCCCTGGTCATTTGAACTGGAATAGAATACCTCCTGAAGATGTCTCCCCATATCAAATTCGCTCCAAACAACATGCAATATACTAGGGGTTTTGGAGTCATATACACCAGGAATAACACCGGCCACTATCTTGGGGGCCGATATCTGGTGCGCATAGAAACTAGAGGTCTGGCAACTGATGCGAACATCACCTGTCACGACGGATGACCATGTTTTTCCGTTGTCGAGAGAACGGGAGTAGTGGATTTCCCATGTTGCATCGGGATACTGTTGGGCCCAGACCACGTGAATTCCCCCGTAACTGTCTATGGCGATAGATGGCTCCACTGCATCTTCAAGAGGTGCCTTTATCGGGCGTGGGTCACTTATGAAGATATCCTTGGTTTCTCCGGTCCAAGTGGCGCCGTTATCTTTTGACATGGAATAGAATATCTCCTTCACGCCGGTCTCTTCACAGAATTCATCCCATACCACATGGATATTTCCGGCAATTCCATTTTCTTTTGTGAACTGATTGGTGGGTGTTATTGCGATATCCGGGTGGGATGCATTGAATGTATCGTCATAACTTATGATGAAATCCCCCCCGACCAAACCCAGGGGGTCATTAGTTGCTTCCTTGGAAACCACATTGCCGGGTATGATGAATTGAACTGTGAGCATTAAAAATACGAGCATTACTGCGAACGAGAGCATGAAATTATTCTTTCCTTTCCGATTTACTCTTCCTTTTGACATTATTACACCTCTATCATTTTTAGTATTTTCATGCTTAATAGCACACTATCATTTATATACTTTTGCGATAAATAACCCACATTTACACCAATCAGGAATCCTCTATCGCTTTCTGCATTTCCTGACGGACTTTCCTTGAATCAACCACCATGTCGGATTTTTCAAAGGTATCGTAGGAAAGCGCATAATTGTCAGTCGCCCGGTCATTATCGCCGATTGTTATGAAATGTCTGGCAATATAAAGGTAAGCCATGCCGATTATGGACGAATCATCGGTAGTTTTCCCCAGAGCCAGACCTTTTTCATAATGCTCAATTGCAGTTATGTAATCCCCGTCATGTGTCGAAATAACACCCAGAAGAATATTTGAAAATGCCAGAATATTATTGAATGAATGTTCAAGCCCGTAAGCCCGGGAACGTAAGCACAATTTCTTCGCTTCCTGATACCGCCCCATCTCAATTTCCATCCCGGCAATGTTATTCAATGAACGGGCAATACCCCATACATCGCCGACTTTCTCCATCAAATCGTAATTTTTATGGTAATAATCCAATGCATCATCAAACTTTTCCATATCTTGGTAATTGCCGCCGATATTGTTGTATATATTGGCCACGCCCACTGTATCCCCTATCTTCTTTTTTATCTGAAGGCTTTTCATATTGTATTCCAATGATTTTTCATACTGACCGATTCGGTTATAGAGAACGCCAATGTTCAAAAGAACCATGGACATGCCCTTGACGTCACCTATCATTGTCATTATCTCTTCGGATTTCTTGTAATGTTCCAACGAGCGTTTTACATCACCGATTGTTTTGCAACCGACACCCAGGTTATCATTCAGGTTGGCTATGCCCTGCTTGAAATCCAGTTTCATGAAGATATCCAGTGAAATTTCCCAGTGACGTATTGCCATCTGCGGTTCGTTCATGGACCAGTACACGCCGCCAAGATTCATGTATGCCTGTCCGATATCCTGTTTGGAATCCACCATCTGGCTCTCATTCAGGTAATATTTCTGGAGTTCCATGGCTTTTTCAGATTCACCCTTTCGCAGATAAACCTTTCCCAGATATCCGTAGATTTTCGCTTTCAATAAAATCGAGCCGGATTTCTCTGCCAATGCCATGCCTTTTTCGTACAGAGCGATGGCGTCATCATATTTCCCCTGGGAAAACATAATTCTGCCTTTTATCATCAGAGCGTGGGATGAACGGTAATTATCCCCGGACCCATCAATAATTTTATCGAGATAGATATTGGATTTTTCATAATTGCCATCCAATTCGTAAAGCTCGCCGAGCATCTGGGTGACCTCGAGGTATCGGTCATCCTTTCTGTCTGAACATTCGATTAGCTCAATAGCCTTCTCAAAATATTTGCTTGCCTCTCTGGGTGCCAGGTTATTACTGGCTTTGTAACCTGCAGAAATGCTGTAATCTATTCCTTTGTCATATTCGAGCGTCCTGCTGAAATGATATGCCAGATTGAAAAGGACATTTTCCTTGTTGTCATGATGTATTGTTTCGTATGTGATTCCGGCATTCTTGTGCGACATTCTCTTCCAACGCTCGCTCATTCCCGCATAAATGACTTCCTGTGTCTTGGAATGCTGGAACATGGCGTCATCAGTTCCGACCATGGTTAAGATGTGAAGGGAAACAAGCTGGCCAAGGATTTCCCTTATGAATGTTTCATCCATGCTAAACCCGGACGCCAGTATGTCAATGCTGAATTTCCTGCCCAGAATAGCCCCGTATTCAAGCAACCGGAGGGCATCCAGTTCCAGGGTTTCCAGCCTCTTCGACACCAATTCCACCACTGTACTGGGAATTGAAGAACCAGGGCCGTATTTCATTATCCAGACATCCCTGTCTTTGAACAGGGTGCCTTCGGCGACCAAGGCCCTGGTGGCTTCTGTAATGAAGAAAGGGTTGCCCTGGGTTTCAGATTCTAGATTTCGAATCAATTCCTCGGGTGGTTTGTCGCTGCCAAGCAAATTCGAGACAAGTGGTACAATGTCGTCGCCCGAAAGGCGTTCAAGGCTGAGATTTTCACAGCCCTGTTCAGACGTTAGATTCTCAATGATGTTCCTGGCCAAGGGATTTGCATCCATATCTTCCGGTCTGTAAGTAATGCAGAGCAATGTCCTGCTCTCCATGAGATTTCGGGCAATGAACGGTATGGCAAGCAATGTAGATTCATCGGCCCAGTGTATATCTTCAAGGACCATTACCAAACCTGTTTCCTGCGCACATGTGTTCACAAGCTCATGAATTCTGTTCTGCACCTTCAGCCTCTCTGTTTGAATGTTGATGTTCTCCAGGGAACGTTTAACCCTGAATTTACGGTCAACTATCGATTCCAATAAAACCAAGGAACCGGACAGCGAGTCTATGTCTCCGTTCCAAGTCTCCAGTATGTCGAAATATTTGTTTTCTATTTCAGCAAGAACTTTTTTGATTTCCAGTTTCATATCCGGATGTTCTTCTCCTGAAGTAACGGCCGCGAGGTAGACGAGGTCACCGTGTTCGATGAAAATCTTTGTGTTCATGTACTCAAGCTTTCCTAGCCCGCCTTTCTGGGTGCCAGATTCCCCGCCTCCGAAGGAATCCTTGACAAAATCCTGGACGGCTGTCAGCATGGAACCCAGAATGTCCTCATCCATCCCACTCTCTTTCTTACAGGAGACGTGGGATATGAGCAGCCCGGATTTACTTATGAGAAAGACTTCCTCAAAATATGCAAATTCCTCAGTCTGGAATATTTGTTCTTCGGTTATATTTACCAGAGCATTTTGAAAGGGCAAATAAGGTATGGAAATATCCTGATTTGTGGATTCACCAATGCACACGGTCATCCGATTTTTCTCGGCCTGAATTTTGAGAAAATCGACGAGTGTGGATTTACCTATACCAGCTTCACCGGATATCAAAATAGTTTGACCCTGTGAGTCCATGGTTTTTTCAAGGTATTGGGTAAGGATTTTCTTCTCCCTGCTCCTCCCTACGATTAGCTGTTTCAAATCTGTCATATGGTCTAGACAAGATGAAAGTGGTAGGAATTAACCTTTTCGATTGCACTCACTTGATTTTGTGTTTCGATATATATGCGAAACCGAATATCAGAACAAATCCTCCGATAAGCAATATCAGTATTGAAATCATCCAGTTACTGCCGCCTTCGACATAGAATCGGCCATCAATAATCTGATCGCCAGCACTAGTGTCGACGGTTCCATCGCCATTCAAATCAACCACGATTCTTGAATCGTGCCAGCCGGGTTCCTTGTCCTTTGAAATCCATTCCGAAGAGACCTGCGTGGTCTGTCTGGCACCAATTAGCGAGATAATCTGTGAATCTATTTCCTGACCATCCACGAAGAATTGAACGGTTGCATTTTTGACATCCACGTTTGACGGATTGTTCACCTCGAAAGATAGGGAAACCGGAGAAACAACATATATCTTCTGCACTTTCTCGTAATACGATGAACCTCTTGTGCAATTTATGTGAATGTTGAGTTCACCCACAGCCTGCTGGGACGTTATATCAAACGAGAAGGTGTTGTTTTCAGAATTAAGTGTACCGTTGATCGGAGTGTCAATCAATGGAGATGCCCCTGTGGTGTTGGACGCGGTAATGTATACCTTGTAATCCCAATCACGATTTTCGGGGTCCACGAATGTTGCGGAATATGTTCCGCTCCTCAGGGTACCAAGGACGGATGGACCATTGACATGCATTTGAACATTTGTCACATTGGTCTGGGCATTGACTGACGAGTAAATAATCGGCATCAGGAGCAATGCGAAGATCGCGAAAGCAAAGATGTATTTTTTCATGAGCCTCACCTCACCCACCTCTTCTTTCTTGCGTAATAGAATAGCAGAAGAGCTGAAGCCACGGATATTGCCATGATTCCTGCATTCATCAACTGATCTCCGCTTTGAACCTCGGTAATGCCGATTCCTGTTGTAACCAGGTTATCACCTGACAATTGCAATTCGGGATATTTTACCAGAATATTGTTTGATGCAATTGCAGTGCCATCAATCTGGGAATAACCGATAATCAACACAGTTGCCTGCCTGGAAGGATTGTCGCTGATTGGGTACAAATATAGGGGAATGTTGGTGGTACCATCCGAGCTGACAGATACATTAACCAATTTCTTCCCGTCCATCAGAAGGTCTGAGGTTTGCACTTCACCCAATTCCGCCCTCCAGCCATTTTTGGAAAGATCCTCGTTGTTACCAATGTAGATGGTGAACTTGTCGGCGCCGTTACCCTTATTCAGAATCGTAAACTCTAATTCGAGGCTGCCCTGGTCATATATAGGGGATGTTGCGGACGGCTGAATTACGAATTCGTGGTTTTGCAGAATGAGCAAATTCATGACATTGCTGTGCCTTACAGACGTGTTCTTCTGAGAAATGGCCGTCAGGGTAACTTTGTTCTGGTCAGTTACGGCATTGTGTGGGACATATATTGAAATCGTCACCTTGGCCTTGTTATTTACGCCTGGGTTGACGGTGACCTCGGGTGTGACAATGAGCGTTGTCCAGTCGGTACCTCCACCGGTTGCAGAGATGCCATATGTATCCTGAATGTTGCCCATGTTTTCCACTTCGAAAGTGTAATTAACCGTTGTATCCGGTTTTACCAGCTTCAACTGAGCGGTTTCAAAGGACACGAATACAATTCTATCCTCATCAAGTGTAAGTGGCAGGTTAATCTGAGCATCCGAGAATAAGTCGATGTCCATGTTCAAAGAATAGGTGACATCTATCTCGTTTTTGGTTGACATCAATTCACCTGTGACTGTGTATGTACTCATGGGCAACCACAGTTCGTAATAACCTGATTCGTCCGTAGTAATTGAATTCATTATGCTGCCATCAGGGGTTGTGAATTCCAGTTGTGTTACTGCGTTCATGTTTCTCTCATAGTAAGCAGTACCATACACCCGATATCCCTGAACCAAATTCAGAGCAAATGTGGATGATGATTCAATATCTATGATGGTCTTGAACATGCCCACATAATGCGATGAATACTGATGTGCATAGATAGTATACTCTGTGGGAATAAGTTCCAGTGAGAATTCACCGTCAGCGTTGGAAACTACGGTGTAATTTCCCAGGTGAGATGTGAAGGTGATTTCTGTATTTGGTGCGCTCAGGCCGTTGCGTGAGACCGAACCGGTGATATTACTCGTGTAAACATCTCTCTGGAGGTTGATTACATTGCCGGTTGATGCCGTTGCTGCGTTTATGGTGAGATTGTCTGAATAGTATCTGTAAGCTTGCAGGTACGGCACTTCTTCATAAGCAACAAAGTCAACCAAAATATCGTATTTCACATTCGGAACAAGGAATATATCGTACATTCCGGATTCATCGGTATTCACTGAGATGGTTCCATTGCTGCTAACATCTTTGAAGGTTATTTGCCGGAGTGAAATAGGTTGGTTGTCATAAATCAAACTTCCGCTGTGGGATATACCGTTTTTCAAGGAGATGTTGTATTCATTAAGTCCTTCGACCACTGAAATGTCCTGCATATCAACCATTATAGTATCATTGAGGGGGTGTACGGCAGATAGCACGTAATCACCAGGCTGGAGGTAATACGTTTCAAAGTTGGTTTTCATGTCCAAATTTCTTGATTCTGGGCCCTGTTTGAAGGTGATGTTGGCGCCTGTGAAATCCGGATTGGTTATGGAAATTGATACCTTTGATCTTTGCACTGATACAATGTCCAGATCTATGATATTGCCATCATACAAACCGGTATCGAAGAACATCTCTCTTTCAATCTGGTAGACATTCGTGTCGTCATCGAGAGATATGTTGTGCGTGAAAGATATTGAGTAAACACCCGGAGTTATCTGTCCGGAATATACCCCGTCACGCCCAATCTGGAATTGTTTGGAAGGCAGCCCGGACATCTCACTTGTGAAGTCCAGAATGATGTTTTGGTTCACCAACACTTCATCGGCGAGATACACTTTACCAGTGATCGGAATCATTATGGGTTCCAGAGATTGCACAATTCCACCAGATAATGTGGTCGCAGTATGTACACCCAAATCAACAGAAAAGAATCCAGATTTTGAAACTGTGACCTGGTATGATGTAGCGGGGGGAACTATTATGAAAAACGTTCCATTACTGTCTGTGATTGCCAGCGCATAGTTGCCATTGGGTTCCTTGAACATGATTTGTGCAGCGTTCAATTCCTCATATATCGTTTTTGCACCATCATGATTCACATCCCAGAATATCTCTCCTGAGACAATGGTACCGATTCTTGTACTGATGTTCAAATTTATGATTTGTAATGTCAGATACTGCAAAGAATAATAGGTTCCATAATCAAGAGATGAAACCTGAATGTGGTATCCTCCTTGTGGAAGGATAATTGTGTATTCGCCCATTTTATCTGAAATTGCAGAGACATATATGCTGGTACCCAGGCTATCAAATACCACTTGCGTGTCTGGAGCCCTGCGACCATATCCATCTGTAATGGTACCACTGACCATGCAACCTAGTTGTAATTGGATGTCGAAAACAGAGTCATCTTCCACGTATATGCGGCCAATTGCTGAGTAAATGACGTTGTTCTTGATATGAGATACATAATAAATGTATTCGCCATCGTTCAACTTTGCCGAATATACACCTTTGAAATCAGACAGGATTAATGTGTTGCTTGGACCTGCAATTTTGATTGTGGAATAGGGGACAGGAACACCATTCAAGGTGACAGAACCGGTTAATGTAAATGAATCATACACAACAAGGTCAATCGTGTTGTTCATATCCGGGATTACCTCAATCATCTGGGGTGTGCTGGCATAGACATCGATATCTGCTTGAATGAAGAAATTACCGTAAAGTACATTGGCAAAGCTGAAATTACCGTTACCGTCAGTGTAAGTGATGAACTCGAGGTTCTCCTTGGAGTCCCACACTCTCACTCTTGCACCGCTCGCAAAATAATTATCTGAAAACTTCACTGTTCCTTTGAGAGCGATAACATTGATTGGAATGTTTTGCGTTGTCGTTTCACCGGTGGATACAGAGAACGAATGTGTGCCTATTGTGCGATTGGCATATGATATCAAAACAGTGTAACTGCCCGGTGGAATGATGTCGAGATTATAATTGCCGGAATCGTCAGTGTATGCCATTGTGTCAAAGGTGATTTCACTGTTGGACAGAGATATCTGTGCATTGTTTACAATCTCGTCCACATCATCAGTAATAGCCCCGTCGGAATCAATGTCCCAATAAACAGACCCGGAAACACCAGAACTGCCAACAATCAGATTCTGGTCAATCATGTAATCAGGGGTTCCGTCGAAATTTCTGTCCTCGTCGGTTCTCATGGCCTGATAGTCTTCGATGTACATTGAAGTCACGTTGACGGTAGTGCCTATAAGTGTCAAGGGGTCAATACTACCGGTGGAAGCCACAACATTTATGTCGCCGGGAGGCGCAATAATGGAATATTGACCGTCGCTGTCCGTAGTAACACGTTGATGGGGTATTCCGAAATCATCCATTACTGTAACAGACACTCCACTCAGGGGTGTGCCGTCCTCAAGCATTACCTTGCCGCTGACTATTGCGCCGTGGTAATACTTCAGCATCATGGCTCCCTGATAGATGCTTGATCTGTCGCTCAGGTCGGATATGCCTTCTCCGGCCTGCTGCTTCTCGTAAGCATCCCAGTAATTCATAGCTGTCCATGCGTCCGTGTGGTTTTGAATTTCATTTGCAGGGTAGGGGTTCCAGTATGCAGTCCTGTGAACAAGTTTGAAGTGGGTCAAGTTCCAACCTGGCATTATTTGATTGGATGAAAGGGTTTCTGAAAGACCGGGTATTCCAGCACCGGGCTGGCCGATGTCGTCACCGCTGTATCCGATGAATGCCTTGTAAAGCATGGAATTGTAGAACATGTCCTTGTAAACAATCTGGTAAGGGTTATAGGGGTCCAGTTTGACATCCGGAGGGATGCTGTCAAGTTCATATTCGCCTCCGAATTCACCGATGGCCTTTATCTCCCAGAAGTCATATGGTTGATTTGCCACATCGCTTATTCTGTGGTCAGAAAGTTTCGCAGGTGCGTAGAAGATTCCCGTGTTGTCTGCCGAGAATGGGAACAGGCGGCTGTCTATACCGAAATATCTGATTGAATTTCCTGTTACTGAGCAGATGTCGTCATAGAGGGATACAATGCCATCAATATCGAGGGTCTGTGTAATCAAGACCCTTGATGCAATGTACAATGCATTGGCATTCTGAATGATATCATCACGCGGACCATAGATATCGGGATTGGCAAGGATGATATCTGTATATTGCGATGGATTCTCAAATATATTATTCAAAGCGCCCATATTTATTCCATGGTTCTCAAGCACAGTTACAACTTCAGGGTCGAAGAAATTCGACTGTCCCCAACCATGGTTCCAATTGCCCTCGAGTAATCTCACACAGAGAAGGGCGATTGCGTCCTCTTCGGACTGTGACATTATGAAATTACCTGCCAACTGATGTCCGCCAAGGAAATTGTCCGCGACTGTTGGGTGTTTACCCTCGTTGACAACTTCGAAACCGTAGTCCCACCAACTCAGGAAAGCAGGTTTATTGTAATCCGGATAGATATCCTCATCCTGGGTTCCCAGCCAATCATATGCCGCAGGCCAATACCTGCTGTTCAACGGCAATGAATAACCGAAACCACCGAGATACCAGTTGGTTCCGTTTATCACATCGTAATCAGATGGCTGCATGAATATAGGCATTGAATCGTAGATTTCTTTGTCGTAATCTGACTTGGTTTCGTATGGAATTCCGGCATCCAAGCCTGCCCACACGTTTGGTACGACTATGCACAATGCCAGGAAGATTATACCCGTGGTAAAAAGGAAGGAAGTCCTTCTTACCTGGAAGAATAGAGCGACATATGCAAAGAGAGACAGAGCAAGTATGAACAAGTGAGTAGCATCCGTGATTACCCAGTTGGTATAGGATTCGGCTACCAGGTAGAATATAACGCATGAGGCAGGAATCATTATCGTAAGAAGATTGTACAATCGGTTGGGATTGGTTTCTGCAATGAGATTCAGCATATAAATGCCGCATAGTATGGTCAAACCGACGACAAAGACGGGGTATGCAATACCGGAAACAGTAGTCAAAACAACTGCAAGAATTATCAGAACAGTAAGTGATGCAAAGATCCCCATCTTGAAATTGTATGTCATGTGTGGTTTTGAGGCCCTTTTGAGTTCACTTATGTATTTCTTGAGGTTGAGTTTTCCAATGATGATGGCCAATACCCATCCGGCTGTTATCGCGAAGGCCGGTGCGGCATTGAACATGAACCTCGCAGCTGTGACGGCCATGTAGATGGATGTACCGGCCCACAGAAGTATGAAGGTAAAATCCGCTTTCCATGTCTTGGGCAGTTGTATTGCCGCCCATGCCACACCTATGAATGATAGCCAGAAAGTGAATATTCCGAAAGAGAGGGCAAGATTGCTGAACGGAGGCGCCTGAGCTTCAGCGATTGTCTGATATTGTTTGTTGTTGATGAAATATCCGCCGCCGCTGAGCAGTGCATTTACTATAGAATCAAGTACAGACGGTGCGAGCAGTTTGAGGAAAATGGTCGCCAACAGGGAAACCGCGATTATGCTGGTGAATACCAGGAACCAGGGATATTTACGTGTCGCCATAAGTATAACTGCGAATACGGACAGACCGAGGAACAGATAGGCCGGCGTATCGAACCAACTTGGAATCTGGAGAGACAGGTAATAATAGGGGAATGCCAGAAGTAATCCGGTTCCAATTGTCACAAAGAATATGACGAATACACCGAATGAATCGGTATTTCTGAAACGGTTCAGTAGTATCTGAACCAAGAAATAGACCGCTATGAGGACGATGGCATATGCAAAGCCCTGCCATATCAATGCCACTCCGGCTATGGATAGGCCGGCAAGAACACCGTACAATATAGATAAGGGATTATGACGCACGAATTCCTGAAGTCCTTTCAATACTTCACGTGGTTTTTCCCAGTTCTTGATCCATTCCTGATGGGATAATGTCTTGAGTGCTTTCAGGAAGAAATAGAATGCCAATACCATGAAGAATAGCGTAATCGCATCGTGATCCGCATTGGTCAGAACACTTCTTTGAACATGACCCGGAAGTACCGCAAGAAGGAATGCCGCAAATATTCCTGTTTTTTTGCCGAAGGCCTCCTTGCCCAGGAAATAGGTAGGGAATATGGTCAGTGCGCCCCAGAATGCGGTGGAGAAGATGAAAAAGTACATCGTGGATGAATAAACGTCACCGTCGAAGAAGGGGGATAGGGCCATACCTGTGAGTGTGAGTGACCAGTCGTACAGTGGCGGACGTGGGTTCCTTGTACCCACGGGGTAATTCAGCATGGGTTCCCAAAAGTGAAAATCTCCGGTGTCAGAACCAACTGAGGCCACATAATGGTGGTAATACGAGTCTGAACCACCAGATAGCAAGTAACCGTCTTCCGTTGCCGGCCCTACACCGTAGTAGGCCCTGGCAAAGAATGCAATGCAGAATATGGCAAACAGGATGGCAAAGGTCTTCCAGTGATGGCCTATCCAGGAGTTTTTAAAAGCCTGGATGTTCAAGCGGGACTTTTTGTTCCCGTTTTTCACCTCATCAGTGGTTCGCCCGGCCCTTCTGCGGCCAGACTGGTTGGGTGTCTGCACCTGCATCGGTTCGGCTTCTGCTATTACTGGTTGCTCAAGAGTTTCCGGCGCTGGAGCATAAATCTCTTGTGGAGCTTGTTCGCTGATATGCTCCGGCTCCGGTTGCGACTCTACGATCGAAATCTGTTCATTGTCAGAACTATTTTTCTTGAGCCATTTCATTCTATTCACCAGTTTAACAATTTGGGTAGCGACCACCATACTCTTGTTATATATATTGTTTTGCATATATGAAGATAGTAAAATTAATACATAGCCAGCTTGTTTTACGAAGGGGGTTGCAATGTACAAATTCGATCATCGAATCTTATCGCCTACAATAACGTCCACTATATTGAATGTTCGATTGTGACATAAACGTAAGAGGTCACTGTTGTGAAGCCCCTTACAACGGTAAGTGGTCCGTATCCACAAGTTCTTCTCTATTACTACAGATAACTCTGCCAATAAATTACGGCAATTTGATATAGCTGATACAGGAACAGATTAGAACAGCCAGTTAGAAAATCAAATCTGTTATTGCGGGATTATAACTTCTGAAGGCTGACCACTTACACATAAACACAACTTATTTTAAGCTGGTTTTGTTTGCACCCCAATGCAACAGAGAAGGATTATTGGCGCAACCGTATCCTTCATTGTGGACGCGTAGCCTAGCCAGGATATGGCGACAGCCTCCTAAGCTGTAAACCGGGGGTTCGAATCCCCCCGCGTCCGCTTTTCTATTTTACTTAATATTCAAGATTGCTTCTGCTTTGATTATCTGCTCCAACCTTTTATCTAGCTTCTTGATTCCAACCTTTAATTCAACGTTTTCAAATTCAGCCAGCATTCGACCCATATCGTCTTCCGTGAGATATTTGTAACTGAGTGGGAATAGGTATTTGTCCTCGCGTTCCATATGTATTTGCAAGAGGTGGACATAATCATTAATGGCTTTTTTCAATGTTAAATCCGCACCTTTCTTCTTTTCGAGATACCATTTTACCTTGTTTTGTATATCTGCCAGGATGATTTTCAATTCTTCATGTTCATCCTCGATTGTTTTCAACGATGTCCTTGAAAATATTCTGGAATTTGGAGACTCGCCGTGTTCCTTTAGGACCCTTTCCAGGAATATCATCATGAAAATGTCTTCCTTTTTGTGATGTACTTTAGTATCCAGCATAATTGCAGTGGAACTGACCCATTCCAAAAGTGCGTTGGAAAGGGGATTTTTCCCGATTTTTTCAGCGAGTGTTTCGAACACTCTGGACATCCGTGCCAAAGCTATGTGTTCTTCCATCAGTATTGACATTGCGTTGGTAGTCAATTCCTTTCTTTGTCTTTCCACCACCTTTATTCGGGATATCAGAATGCTACTGTCAATCGGTTTGGATATGAAGTCATCAACGCCAGCCTCTAAAGCAAGCAACATATTTTCTTGGCCAGACTTTGAAGTTACCATGATGATGTAAGGGGTTTTCCCTGATGCTTTTGGCTGTTTTCGTATCTCAGTAGCGACCTCGATTCCATTTAATTTAGTGATAAAGGCCGGGAACCCCCCGGTTTTTAAGCCGGGGATGAGAGGCCATTTACACGAATATAACGAAAAGAGATCCGCCATGCACCGCTCAATCTGTTGCGCAGAAAATCAAAGCTGTCAGGCTTTGATAAATCAGGTGCATGGCCCCTGGGTAAACTTCCAGCCCTTGCAACAAACGCCAGCCACTTTAGGGGCTGGTAGTTTACGCATTACCCAATCCAGAAAAATCATATCGAAATCATGAATATCGTGTAGTTCCAGGGCCTTCTCACCATCATCGGTGGAAATAACCTCATAATCCTGAATACTTAACAATTTTTCCAATAGGACCCGTGATGCTCTGTTGTCTTCAGCTACCAGTACTTTCATTTTGAACCCCCCTTTTCAAAGGATGGATAGGGGCATTAATCATATGGGTTTATTTAAAGCTTATTTAAATCGGCCATTGGTATTCTTATGAATAAATATACATTAGATTACTCACAGGTCGCTTGTGTTAATGTCTTTCTGTCATTAACTATTTTCATGCCTGCTTTCACCCTTGCAACAAGGATTGCTTGATCAAAAGGCTTGGAAATAAAATCGTTAACACCGGCCTCAAATGCGCGCACTTCATCTTCAACCAAATTTTTGCCAGTCACCATAATAACATAACAGAACCCACCAGTTTCGGCTTCAATCTTGCGTATTTCCTTACATATATTCAAGCCACCGGCGGGAGGCATCATCCAGTCAATAATAATCAAATCAAACGAATCTTTATTATAGGCATTTAAAGCTTCTTCTCCATCATTGGCTGTAATTATCCTGTAACCATGTTTTTTAAGGACATTTTCAATTAACATCCGATCCATTCGGTTATCATCCACAACAAGGATATTCATTCTGTTGACCTCCATGTCCTAATATTTTCCTCATTCTCTGTTATCAGGTTTAATACTTTAGCTATCTCATAGTTTTTTATATCAATAATCTTTTGGCCAAATATCTTGTCCTTTTGTCTAAATTCAGCCTTGAACTTTAACATATCATCATCGGATAAATATTTCAGGGTAAATGGAAATAATATTTTCTCCTCTTTGTTCATATGCCGGAGCAACAATCCAGTAAATGATTTGATAGACAATTTAAGAGTATCAGCGGGGGATATATCGCCTAATATATATTGTGAGATATCACCCATTAAATCCATCATACTTAATTCGATTTCTTTATGCTCTTCAGTAATAACCACAAACGGTATTTCAGACGCTTCACCGAACCAATCTAATTGTTGTAAAGACATAGGGTTGTAAAATGATAGAAAATATAGTTTTTCTTTTTCAAAATGAAGATTCAATAACAACGTGGCCATCGTAGAAACAGACCATTCCAATAATTTTTCCGAAACTCCATTCTCAAGTTCATCATGAATAATGTCAAATATATGTATCAAATTTCGAAAATTATTGTGTTCTTCTATTAGAATGAGGTGGGGTGTGTGTGTTAATTTATTTATATTCTTTTGAAAATCTTGGTATTTGAGTCCCATTTCTATCCTTTGTTCCAACATGTGCCTATCCACGGGTTTTGTGAGAAAATCATCAACACCAATAGTGAGTGCTTGCACCATATCCTTGGCCTTTGACCTAGACGTCACCATGAAGATATACGTAGGGGTATCGGTTCCTTCCTCCAATTCTCTGATTTTTATACATAGTTCGATACCGTCCATCTCTGGCATCATCCAATCAAGAATGGCAATATCAATCTCATTCTCTTTGAAAGCTTTCAATGCCTCGCGGCCATTTGAAGTTGAAATTGTTTCATGGCCCATCTTTTGAGTGAGTTTTTCCAGAAGGATTCTAGAGGACTTGTCATCTTCAGCAATGAGTATTTTCATTTTATCCTTAACCATCTAACTCAATACCATCTCGCCTTTATGAATGTTTTGCTGGAATACAGATTAAATTGTTATCATCTCATATTTCCTCGAACCCAGCCCCACTTCCTCGCCGTAAGCCAGCTGGAAAGACCAGTCAATGTCGTTCGCCGCGCGTATGTTGTCCAGTCCCTTCTTCACGCCCGGCCCTATCTTGGAATGCGTGTTCGGTTCCGCAGCCACCACCATATCCGCACAGGCCTGGTCCAGGGCCACAGGGTCCTTCGATGCCAGTATCCCTATGTCAGATACTATCGGCGTATCGCTCCATCCTGCACAGTCGCAATGGGGCGTTACATTCATGACAAATGTGATGTACCCGACCTTTCCCTCCTTTCCTTTCACCACGCCCATGCAGTATTCCACCATCTTCTCCTGCAATGAACTGGCCGAGGAATCCCATCTGATCTTGATTGCCCTGGGTGTGCATGTGATGAGGCATTCACCGCAGCCATAGCATTTTTCCTCGTCGATATGGGCCTTGCCGTCGGTGATGGTAATGGCGCTCTGCGGGCACCACTTTGCGCAGTTCCCGCAGCCGATGCACATTTCCAGGTCTACTTGCGGCTTCATGTCGGAGTGCATCTGTTGCTTTCCTGCCCTGGTCCCGAAACCCATGCCCATGTTCTTTATTGCGCCGCCTATGCCGCCTACCATGTGGCATTTGAAATGGGATGCCACGATTATCGCGTCGGCCTGGACCGCGGCAGAGGCCAGCTTTACCCTGTCAAAGTGTTTGAGATTAACTTCCACTTCCATGTCGTTTTTTCCTGTGAGCCCGTCCGCGATTACCACAGGCGCATCCACGACGCTGGGAAGGAACCCATGGGCATAGGCTGTGTTCAGGTGATCGACCGCATTGGACCTCGAACCGTAGTAAAGGGTGTTGGTATCCGTAAGGAAGGGGCTGCCGCCGGCTTTTTTGACCGAATCAACGATGGACCTTACCAGGACCGGGCTCACGAACGTTGTGTTGCCGGATTCCCCAAAATGCATCTTTATAGCAACGAGGTCTCCTTTGGATATGCAATCGGCAAGTCCCGCCTTTTCAAACAATGCAGTAATCTTGCGTCCGTTGTTCTCGGAACCCTTGCTGGCACCGAACGGAATGAAATACACTTTCGAGGTCATGGGCCTGTAATCGGAATTCTTGTATTTATCTATGATGCTAATTTGATGCTATAGAAAAATACAAATCACTGATAAGGTTTCAACCGTGACATGACATCAAAGGAAGAGATTTTGAAAATCGCTTCGGAGAAAGGGTTGGAGTACATCAGATTGCAACTCACCGATATCCTGGGGACCCCGAAGAATATCGTGGTACCGGCACGCAGGCTGGAGGAAGTTCTCGACGATGGAATAGCCTTCGATGCATCGTCCATCATAGGTTATGCCACAATCGAGGAATCCGACCTCATCGCAAATCCCGATTATTCATCCTTTTCCATAATGCCGGACGAGATCGAGAAACGGCCCACTGCAAGAATTAACTGTGACATATACATGCCAAACGGCAAACGTTTCCCCGGGGACCCCAAATACGTCCTGGAGAGGATGGTGAAGAAAGCGGCCGATATGGGCTATGAATTCAACACCGGACCCGAATGCGAGTTCTTCCTATTCAAAATCCTGGACGGGCAAATAACTACAATACCGAATGATAACGGCGGCTATTTTGACCTTTCCCCTCTGGACCTCGCGGAGAATGTCAGAGAAGATATATGTTCCACATTGGAAAAACTCGGTTTCCAGGTATATACATCACATCACGAATGCGCATCCGGCCAGCATGAGATAAATTTTCATTACGCGGATGCCTTGATCACCGCTGACAGGGTGGTGACCCTCAGATACGTAGCCAAGGTGATAGCGCTGAAGTACAATCTTCATGCCACATTCATGCCCAAGCCCATCTTCGGAGTGAACGGCACCGGGATGCACACCCACCAGTCCCTTTTCGCCAACGGAAAGAACATATTTCACGACCCGGACGGGTTGCATGAACTGAGCGAGACTGCAATGCACTACATGGGTGGTCTTCTGAAATACTCCAAGGAGATTGCGGCCATACTCAATTCCAAGGTGAACTCATACAAGCGGCTCGTGCCGGGATACGAGGCTCCAACATACATTGCCTGGTCCACCGAGAACCGCAGCGCTCTCATCCGAATCCCGGCCAAGCGCGGAAATGCCACCAGAGTTGAACTCAGAAACCCGGACCCGGCAGGCAATCCGTATCTCCAATTCGCGCTCATGCTGGCTGCCGGACTGAAGGGCATAGAGGACAGGGTTGAACCGCCGGAACCGGTCTACAAGGACATTTATTCACTTAGCCAGAGAGAAAGGGAGCTTTACAAAATCGACACGCTGCCAGCCAACCTCGGTCATGCGCTTTCCTACATGGAGAAGAGCGAACTGGTGCTGGAAACCCTCGGGCCCCACATATTTGAAAATTATCTGTACATTCAGACAAAAGAATGGAACGAGTACAGGACCCAGGTAACGAAATGGGAGATTGACAAGTACTTGAGTGTCATTTGAGGTACTGGATTATTTTCATTGAACCGTAAACTACCAGCCCCTAAAGGAGCTGGCGTTTGTTGCCAGGGCTGGAAGTTTACCCAGGGGCCATGCACCTGATTATCAAAGCCGATTAGCTTTGATTTCAGATGTTGATATATGTACGCGATGCATGGCAGGTCATGCATACGAGCATGGCGGTCTATTTTTTTGTTTATATCCGTGTAAATGGCCTCTCATCCCCGGTTTAAAAACCGGGGGGTTCCCGGCCTTTATCACTCAATGGACAACAGGAAATTTGAGCGAATATGAGCACTCATCCCAGATGTTCGCAATCCCCGGCAATTACCTTTGTTACGCGTCCATCTTCGCCCTCGATAAGCAATGACCCATTCTCATCAATATCTTTGGCAATGCCAGTTATCTTCTTATTCGGTGCATGAATTGTCACTTTCTTGCCCAGTGTTTCCGAAAGATTCCGCCAGTCTTCCAGAATTATATCATATTCCTTGGTTTCAAGAAGCTCCGCGCGGAAATTCAGTTCTTCCAATATTGTGTTCTCCAGAACTTCCAATTTCACCTTTTTCCCGAATTCTTCGGCCACAGAAGTGGAAATAGAACTGAAATCATACCCATTTTGAACGGGATTATTGATGTTGATGCCAATACCGATTATGGCCATCTGCTTATCATTTACCGTAAGAAGCTCTCCGAGAATGCCGCAGATCTTTCTTCCTTTCACCAAAACGTCATTGGGCCATTTAACGCCGGCCTCAAGGTCATATTCCATGATTATCGCAGTAGCTACGGACGAACCTGCCATGAGGGGGAGAAGTCCGAACTTCTCATTGTCAAAACCAGTCTCGGTATCCAGAAGAACGGACATCCATAGGCCGCCTTCAGGGGATTCCCATTTCCTGGTCATTCGGCCTTTGCCCTGGGTCTGGATCTTGGCTGTGACAACAGTGCCTGGTTCAATGTCCTCTTCGGCCAGTTTTCTAAGGACTTCGTTCGTTGATGTTATCTGGTCGTATCGGATTATCTTGAATCCCAACTTACGGTTCATCGTCCAAGTCCTATTTCTCAAATAATGTGAATGTCGGCGGGGTGGATATCGTGACGAATACAGCTTCTCCTTTGCCGATATTTTTGGCCCAATGTTTCTCCTCGGAGTGGTGGAACAGCATGTCACCTTCCTGGAGTATGAATTTTTCCTCGCCTACGCCATACTCGACTTCACCCTTAACCATTAATTTGAACTCCTGGCCCACATGTTTAAAGGAGTTGGTCTTTGTTCCCGGAAGTAGGTGGGTTATATTCGCTTCCAACTTGTCAGTTTTTAAAATATTTCTGTACAAGCTTCCTGTCTGGTATATGTCATTCAACGATTTACCTGCTTTCATCAGAATTGTTTTTTTCATATGATTCCTCCTTGATGTATAAATGTTCTTAACATTATTTAAATTTACCGTACTTTAAATCATTGCTGAAGATAGTCTCATCCTTGCTGACTCTGGCTTGCTGCTATCACGGTCTCGACCGCGGCCATTGCTGCGGCCACTTTCTTCCCGTTTCCGGCTGCGGCCTTTTTCTCCTCGACATACTTGACCACGCGTTCCATGATATTGTTGTTTGGAATATAGCTGGTGTTGTATATGCCCGCCTTGAAAACCGGGTCGTTCATCACGACCTCGTGGAACGGAATGTTGGTCTTGACGCCGCCAATCTGGAACTCCCAGAGCGCACGTTTCATTCTTTCGATTGCGCGGGGACGGTCCTCTGCCCAGACTATGAGCTTGGCGCCCATGGAATCGTAATATGGCGGAAACTGGAAACCCTGATAGATTCCCGAATCCACGCGTATGCCCGGGCCTGATGGCTCCGCATACCTGGTTATCTTTCCAGGACATGGCATGAACTTGTTCAATGGGTCTTCGAAATTAATCCTGCATTCGATGGAATGGCCCTTGGTTTTGATGTCTTCCTGTTTATATTCGAGTTCAAGTCCGGAAGCAACTCTCAGCTGTTCCCTGGCCAGGTCAACTCCGGTAATCATTTCGGTTATTGGATGTTCCACCTGCAATCTTGTGTTCATTTCCAGAAAGTAGTATTTTCCGTCCTTGTACATGAACTCGCAGGTCCCGGCATTATAATAGCCAGCAGTGTTTGCCGCAAGCTTGGCCTGTTCTCCCATCGCTTCACGGATTTCTGGGGATATCGCCTGGCTGGGTGTTTCCTCTATGAGCTTCTGGTTCCTTCTCTGGACCGAACATTCGCGATCAAAGACATGGATGAGATGCCCGTGCTTGTCGCCAATAACCTGGAACTCTACGTGATGCGGTTCGTGAATGTACTTCTCGATGAACACTGCATCGTCCCCAAAACTTGATTTGGCAAGCCTTCTAACGGATTCAAGTGCCTTTTCCATCTCGGATTCATTCTCGACCTTGACAATCCCGATACCGCCGCCGCCGGCACTTGCCTTTAGCATGACAGGGTAACCAATCTCGTGAGCTATGTTCTTTGCTCTCTCGTGATCGGATATGGCCTCGGTAACTCCGGGGACAACGCTTACTCCTGCCTTTATCATGCTTATCTTGGAGTCTATCTTGGAACACATTAGTTCCATTGCGGGCACTGGAGGTCCGATGAATTCAATATTATTCTTCGCGCACATGGTGGCGAATTCGGAATTTTCTGCCATGAACCCGTAGCCAGGGTGTATACCGTCAGCGCCAGTTTGTAGCGCGGCCTCGATTATCTTTTCCTTGACAAGGTAACTCTGGGCTGCCGGTGCGGACCCTATATGAATCTTCTCATCGGCATATCTGACGAAAAGTGCGGTTTTATCTGCATCGGAATAAACCGCAACTGTCGGAATGCCCAGTTCCTTGCAGGCCCTCATTATGCGGACGGCAATCTCGCCCCTGTTTGCAATCAGAACTTTGCTTAGCATCTGACTCGCCTCACAGTATCTTCATTATAACATCGCCGGTCTGGACCATGTCGCCTTCCTTGACAAATATCTCCTTGACCTCGCCGTCGAAATCGGACTCGATATTGCTTTCCATTTTCATGACTTCCAGGATTGCAATCACATCGCCCTTCTTGACCTTGTCGCCGACCTTTACCTTCAGTTTCCACATATTACCCTGACAGCCAGTAAGCTGCATGCCTGGTGCTTTCTTGTCCGGTCCCAATGCTGGTCCGACAGCTCCGCCGCCGCTTGCGGTGATGTAACCACCAGTTGGTTCAACTTTAACTTCGAAGAACTCGCCATCAACCTCGACATTGAATTCCGTGGGTATCGGGGCGGGTCCACCGACCTTCCTCTTCTCCGGCGGTTCAACCTCAAGATACACATCTGGCAGTTCCGGGAAGAAACTTTTCACGAATGCCCTGGTCATCGGATGGTCCTTGTTGAGAGGAAGCTGGTCGGAAGTAAATTCCGCCTTTGCCTCGCCCTTGAGGAACTTAAGTCCGATTTCAGGGAACAGGACATATGTCATGATGTTCTCGTCACTCATCTCTATACTTGGAGCCCTTTCCGCAAGCTCCTTCTTCCTGACATCCCACATATCCTTTGGCACGAGGTCTGCGGCACGGCAGTCTATTACCTTGTCCTTCCAGTCCTTTCCGAGAACCTTTTCCATTATCTCCGGCTTAATCGGACCCGGGGACTTGCCATACATACCCTTGCAATAATCAATTGTTTCCTTGGGTATTTTCTTGTATCTTCCGAAAAGAACGTTCATGACTGCCTGGACTCCAACGACCTGACTTGTCGGTGTGACCAGCGGCGGGAATCCGAGTTCCTCGCGTACCTTTGCTGTTTCATCAAGCACAAGATAGAACTTATCAGAGGCTTTCTGCATTTCAAGCTGGCTGACCAGGTTGGACAGCATTCCGCCGGGTATCTGGTGAACCATAACTGATGGGTCTACTTTCATGGCTTCCTGCCTTATGAGGTGCCTGTACTTGTGCCAGACATCGTTGAAATATTTGCGAATCTCGATTAACTTGACAAGGTCATATCCAGTTTCGTATTTTGTGCCCTGGAGAGCTGCTACGACGCTTTCGGTCGGTGCTCCTCCGGTCCCACCTGAAATCGGAGACATGGCAGTATCAAGAACATCGACACCTGCCTCACAAGCTGCCCAGTATGACATACCGGTCATGCCGCTTGTATAATGGCTGTGAAGGCCTATTGGTACTGCACCGCCAGCATCCTTGTAACCGCCAATGATTCCCTGTGCCATCTTGGGGGAAATCATGCCGGCCATGTCCTTAATACAGACTGACTGGCAGCCCCATTTCTCAAGTTGGAGAAGATCGTCAACGTACCTTTCGACAGTGTGAACCGGGCTGATTGTATAACTCACGCAGCCTTGAGCATGGCCGCCCTCCTTTATAACCGCTTTAATCGGAGTTTCCATATTCCTCAGGTCATTAAGTGCGTCGAATATACGGAAAACATCGCAACCGTTCTTTTTAGCGAGATGAACAAAGCGATTCACGACATCATCCGGAAAATTCCAGTAGGCCACTATGTTCATGGCCCTCAAAAGCATCTGCGTCTTCGTGTTTGGCATTGCAGCCTTGAGTTTTCTGAGTCTTTCCCAGGGGTCTTCGTTCAAGAAACGAATCGGTACGTCGAACGTGGCACCGCCCCACACTTCCAGGGACCAGAAACCTATCTCGTCCATTTTCTCGGCTATGGGGAGCATGTCCTCCGTCCTCATTCTAGTCGCAAGAATCGATTGATGCGCATCTCTCAGAGTTTGGTCGTGTAATTCTACCATCCAGACACCTTCGGGTAATATATGTGGTGCGTGATAATGACAATATGTAATTAAACGTTTCTATTACTAGTAAGTGGTCAGCCTTCAGAAGTTATAATCCCGTAATAACAGATTTAATTATCTAACTGGCTGTTATAATCTGTTCCTGCATCAGCGATATCAAAATACCATAATTTATTGGCAGAGTTATCTGTAGTAATAGAGAAGAACTTGTGGATAAGGACCACTTACCGTTGTAAGAGGCTTCACATCAGTGACCTCTTACTATTACTACATGTAAAATATTAACAAAAACGTAAGACCCGTAGTTAAAATTTCAAGGCCACTTTCTTCTTGACAGGCTTCCTCGGTTCCTCGGCACCTGAGGCGGGAGGTTGGGGCGTGTCTGATTTGGGCGGCTCCTGGGCTCCCGGAGGTTCGACTGTGGGCGTTACCGGTGTCGGCTGCGGTTGGACCTTTTCCACTTCCAGTTCAGCGAAATCGTCCTCCTGGACCTTCTCGTCCATCTTCTCGGTGAATTCAACACCGCATCCGGCACATTTGCTGAATCTTCTGCCGCATAAAGCGTGATATTCCTTTCCGCAGGAACATTTTATTATCTCAATACCAGCCTTGACCTTTCCCATGCATATGCCGCATTTTGTGTCGATGGGACTATTGATTATCTCGAACGTGGACTTTGAAATCGCGCCAGTCTTCTCAATCACAGATTCCATGACGAATATGTGACCGCCAGATTCGTCTTCGAATGAAAGACCGTCCATTATTCTGACGGACGACATCTTGATTATCACCGGAACGTCGCCTGGTGTCTCGAATTTCATTCTTATCTTCAACTTTGCCTCTCCACCGCCGCCGCGTACCGATTCCAGATAAGTGTCGCCTTCAATCTCAATGTCCCCGATAATGCTGATTTTTATGTCCTTGGCCAGGGCCTTGCCCTTATTGACAATGGAAACCTCGGTGTCCACCCATTCACCCTTCTGGACCCTGTCAATGCCAAGATTTGCAACCAGCATTGGTTTGAATTCGGCAACAGCGTTTTTAACGGTCTCTATGCTCTTTTTAATAGAGGAGAGCGCCATCTGGTAATCGCTGTCCTTCTGTGTCCTGGCCAGATCGAAAAGGTTCAGGGCCTCCTTCACATTTATGCCGAATTTCTTGGAATTGGATATTACCTTCTCTGCCTCGTAAGTGAGTTCTATGAATTCTCTCTCGAAGCCCTTCTTCAGGTCAATGGCATTCTTTGACTTCTCCAGGTATGTGATGGCTTCCTTGAACTTGTTCTCCTCGAACGCCTTTCTTGCCTTTGTCAGCAGTTCCTGACTGGCCGTTATCTCGGCCCCGACTTCCTTGGCATGTGCCATTGCCCTTTCGGACTGGGCATAATTGTCCTCGAAGAATGAACTCAATTTCTCCTTGACATCCGTCAGAGTGTGATTGAGCTTTTCGTGTGAAATTGTGAACTTGCCGGTGTCCATGAAGGTCTTTGCCTCTGCCAGCAGGGAACTGGAACCGGATACATCTATCCCGTACTGGCCGGCAAGGTCCGTGTATTTGTATGCAGTGGTGAGGTTGGTGCTCAGTTGTGAATGACAGAGCCGCCTTGCTTCCAGCGCACCTTCTTTGGCAATCTCGGTGGCTGTTTTGTAATCGTGGTCGTTCTTGGCATTGTTGGCATCAGCCAGTAACGTTTCCGCGATGGACACGTTTGCAGATATTTTCTTGGCGACCTCTATCTGTGTTGACAGGGCATTGATGGCTTCCATGGTTTCGGTGTGATCTTCACCGACCATATGCAATTCATCGCCGCTCTGAATGGCCAATTCCAGGGCTCGGACGTAATTACCTTTCTTCATTTCATCCCTGGCCTGCAGAACGAGGTTCTTTGCTTTCTTGGAGAATATTCCGGATTTCTGGGACTCGTTCATCTTGGTTTCTGCGGTGAGTATTGCCTTTTCAGCCATTTCCTGCTGCAGACCAACCTTTTCCAGTTCACCCTCGCTCTTCATCGCTTCCGACAGTGCGGTCTTGTAATCCTTTGTGTTGAAAGCTTCCTGAGCCTTGGCCATGAGTTTTTCGGCAGCCAGAACGTTCACGCCCTCGAGCTTTGCCCTCTCTATCGAGACCTTGAAGGCCTTTATGGTGTCAGAAACATGCTTCTCGATTATCTTTCTGGATGAAATTGTACTCTTGGTGGCGAAATCTATGGATTCCTTGTACATGGATTTGTTCAGTTCGTTCAAGGCCAATTCCAGCATTTTCTTTGATTCGGACATTGTTGCATGGAGTGTTTCACCTTCATTCAGGACATCCTGGGCGGCCTTTATTTCCATGGCTGCCCTTTGACTGAGCTTTCTTATATCCTCAATCTGAATTTTCACCTGGTTGGCCATCTCGACGGATTCCTTGAAATGTTTCTGTTCAAGTGCCTTCTTGGATTTATCGAGAAGCTCCTCTTGGGCAGTAACGATAAGGTTGAGTTCCTTGGCGTCCAGCATCAATGATTCAGTGGAAGAAAGATAACTGCTGATACCCTTGGTCAGAGCATCGATCGCCGTACTTTCAACTTCGTTGGCAATGATTATTGCCTGTTTCTGCTGCTCGGTTTTGATGAAATCTGCCAATTTGGCAATATGTGTTTTGATATTGGACGTCTCCAGGCCCAGTGAGTTCAATATTGTAATGCTTTCCTCGATGAAATGGAGTTTTGTAGCGGCAATGTGCAGGTCGTTAATCTTCTCGGTTTCGGTCTTCGCCTTTTCAGCCTCGCTCAGGGCATTTTCATACTCAAAACGCTCGAACATACCCTTGGCGGAAAGAAGTATGCCCATGGGTTCTTTGACATCGACCTTGTTCTTCTTTGCCTCTGCAAGTATTGCCGCAGCCTGATTTATTGCATCATAGGCTTTCTTGTGGTACATTATTTGCCTGTCAGCAGAGGTTTTGGCACTGAAACTTTCCTTGTACGTGGTCAGGAAATCAGCCCTTGAGAAAGCGGTTTTTGCCTTCTTCAGTGACTCCTTCATATCCGAAATGTCTATGCCTAGTTTTTTGGCTTCTATGGCAGAAAGCTTACCCTCACCAAACATCCTTTCCGCAGCCACATATTGAATGTTACGTGCATCATTTATGGCTTTTTCGGCCTCCACGAGTGCATTGGAGAAGTCCCTGTTCTTCAGATATGCTTCACAACGTAGGCTCATCTCTTCAAGGGTTTCGATTTCACAACCCATCTCTTTACACAAAGAAATGGAATTGTTAAGGCGCGACACGACATCTCTTGCCTTGGCGGATTGACTTGTCTCAAGCATGTTAAGCGCCTTGTCCGCATATTCAAATGAATTGTCGTAAGCATTCTTCTCAAATTCGGTCTTTGCGGTGCTCAGAAGATTCTGAATGAGGTTGATGTCCACGTTTTCAGCATCGTACATGGCGAGTTCCACCGAAGCAATGGTGTTCGAAACATGTATCTTTATAATTTCCTCGGCGTGCTTCGTACTCTCACTGGATAAGTCTATGGATTTGTTGTAGTTACCGGATTTTGCAGCATCTATGGACTGCTTCATGAGTGCCTCGGGATCCTTAAGATTGGCCCCGAGCTTGTCCCCGGCACTTATGACAAGTTCAGCCACTTCAATGCATTCGGTGGCATATGAATAAAGTGCACTTGAGAGTTCTTCCTCGGCCTGTTTGACAAATGCCTGTACAGATTCAAAATCTCTGGCCTCCAGGGATTCCTTGGCTGAGGATATGGACCGCCCCACATTGTTTACCTCGACACCCAGCTTCCGGGCGGACTCTATCTGTTCGTCAAGCGAGGCAATCGTATTTTCGATATTTTCGAATTCACCCACTATTGAATCGACAAACTCATCACCCTTTCTCGCCATGTCCAGCGCCACAGTGAAATCCCCTTCTTTGAGAGAGTTCTTTGCGTTGTTAAGGTATTCCATTGCCTGGCTAAGATCAGCGCCTATCTTGTTCGCTGCGATGAATTTTGACCTTGACTGAGAGATTGTGCTCAAAACCTTCTGGAACTGGGTGTTGTGTATTTCGGATTTCAAATCCTTAATAGAATCAATTGCACCGGTGTAGTTGGACTCTTTCAGAATATTTTTTGCCATGTTCAGAATTTCATTGGCCTTGTCCACATTGGCATCAATTTTTTCGGCTTCCTGAATAACACGGGCCAGAATCTCAAGAGTATCGCTTATGCCGCGGTTAAGGGTCTTTTCGGCCTCTGATTTGGATAATCTGGCAGAACTGAGGGCGGCCTCATGATTTGATTCGGATACCTCCGTTTCGGTTCTGTTTATCAGTTCCTCAACCTTGTTGACGTTGATATCCAATTCCTTTGCAATGACAAGATGTTGCTTTGCCTCATCGAGTAGGCTATCCACCTGGGAGGAAAGGCCGCTTCCGGCGGAGTCCATGCAATCCTTTAACAGGTTCAGTGCCCCGAAATAATTCTGTTCCTCCATGGATTTTTTGGCCTGTTCGAGCAAATCCTCGCTTGACGATACATCCTCACCCACATTTCTAGCCAGAACAATCATGGATTGGGCCTGGGAATAAGATTCCGAAAGATGTTCCTGAGCCACCTTTTCGAACAGGCTCCAGCTCTGTTTCGAAAGGCTCATTGAACGTTCATAATTCTTCTCTGTCAAAGCAAGTTTTGCATCCTTCAACAGGCTGAGGCCCTGTTCATTGACCGAGCCAGCATTCTTGGTAAGGTCCACCAATTTTTCTACAGAATCGATTATGGAACGAATGCCATCCTCAAAACATTTCATGGCAACTTCCCTGGACTGGGTTGCCTGTGCCAGGGCATCCCGGTTCTCCTTCCCCTCCAGATTCGAACTGGCCTTGAACAATAATTCCTCTGCTTTGGCAACATTGATGTCACAGGACTTTGCGGACTTGATCATTGTCTCCGCGTCCTGCATCTCGATTTCGGCAAGCTGGCGAGTCTTCTTTTCCTCCTTGGCTTTTTCCTCCAGCTGCTTAGTGAGCTGCATTGCTTTCAGGTAACTTGACACCGCTTCAACTCCGAACCTGACTAAAGTATAGCATTGTCGCCTATACTAGCTAAACCTTATGCTCTGCTACTAGTCTTCAACATATTCGTGACATTATATATAGTTTTCGTTTTATTAATCATATTAAGAGAGTACATTTAACCAAAACGTGGAATCGTCCTATATCCTGGTTAAATGAGTGCTCCCCAACGCTAAAGCGTGGGGTATCCTTTCAGTTTTCATCCTGAATTTCGTAATTTCATAGAGAAAAGAACTCATTCAGATTTATTCCTGATTGCTGAAATTTCAGAATAGATGGGGAGCACTTTTACTGAACAAGTCCTCGCGGAAGAGCAGCTTGAAAGCGCCCGTATCCGCAGACTTAAAAGTCGCGGTATGTGGGCGAGGACATGTTCAATCAGACCGCTGGAGTTATAGTTACAATCGTAATTTTGAATATCAGGGTCTTGCCCACGACTTCCCTGTTGAAATCCAGAGTGTAAGTTCCAGCGAATGTGTCCACACTTGAAATTCTGAACTGATTTCCGTATTCGTCAGAGAATATTTTTGTTTCAATATCATCGGATGAAATGATGTGTTTCAGGACGATTTCCCCATCACCGTTGTTCGTTGAAGAATCTATGGACTCAACCTTTAACACCATGCCATTTGTGGACTGGACTATCTGACCCACAGATGGGTTATTTCTAAGGACAATATTGTTCCCGGAAGTATCGATATGGAACACGGTCATGTTCCAGCCATAATCACTGTTTTTGACACATACACCCACATCGGGCATCACATCATACTTCTCTATGAAAGCGGCGCTATTGCCAAACCATTCAAATATGGGTACGGATTCTTTGAGTGTTCTGGTTTCTATGAGACTTTCATCAGATTCACCGTAACCGTCCTTCGGCAAAACTGTAATCGTTTTGGTCTGGTTCAGGCCCATTCCGATAACACCCTTGTCGAAACCGGCAATCATCTGGCCAGTTCCAACTGCGAATGATAACGGTTCATAACGGCCCTTGGCACTGAAATACGGGCTCTTTGGATATTGGGTATTGTTCTCACCCACATTGCGAAGAGATGTGTCAAAAACGGTTCCGTCTTCGAACATGCCAATATAGTTTACGGTGACTGTATCACCGCTTTCAACAACCATATCGGAATCGGCTGTGGTTTGTGCCTTGAACAGAACAGCGTAAGATGCATAACTGCCTGCGAATACCAGCACAACAATTATGACGAATATAAGGAGTGCAGCCTCCCACCGTGACCAGAATGCTTTGTCCAGTTTGACCATGATTAAACCTCATACTTCGTGATTACTTGATTGCTTCTCAAGAAATAGAAGTCCGTAATTCAGAGTTTCTTGATCATCTCTGCAACGAAGTTTTTGAGTTCATCGTCGTCAGGGATTGTCAGAGATTTTTTGAACCTGGCACTTCCGTCCGGCAAAAAATAGCCTCTTGACACAGATATGAACTCGTTCACACCCTCATCCGTAACAGCTTTCTTTCTGGCAACTTCCAGGAAATTGTTTCTTCCAAAGGTCTTTCTCTCTGAACCAATCGTTTCGAATTCTACGTTCGCTTTCGGTGCGTAATCATCTGACATGTGTATACCTCTTGTTCTTTTATTGCACCCTCATCAGGGTTGTGTGGGGATTTCCTTTTCTAATATAAAGGTTTGTATTGTTATAGGATTTCAGTATTCTGAAATTGTCGATTTTAGATTTTAGATCTTAGATTTTAGATTTTTGCTGGGAATATGCCACGCCGTCAATTCGTCGTAAATCTACAATCTACAATCCCTAAATCGAAAATCGTTATTGTTTCGCTGAATACTTACTATTGTTATAAGGTCATTTCCTGAATTCTTTCCCAACCAGTGAGAAATAAGCCAACAAAGATTCAATCTGGATACGGCTGTTGCTACCCTCAATAATTCTGAATTCTATCTCACCCATCTTGTCAATGAACCGAACCTTGCCGAATTCGGAAATGTCAATTTCAAACACATTTCTGTGCATCTGTCTGATGATATCTTCACCGGATAAACCGTAATCAATCAACAACCGGTCAAGTATGTCGCGGGATTCGGTGAATTTTCCGGATATGGCAACTTCCATCATATCGATTATGTCCTTCGGGCGACCCGTGGAACTTGTCTTGTACACGGCCTCAGAATCGACCTTCGTACCCAGGACCGATGCGACCTGAAACACATTTGTGGCCTTCCTCAGATCTCCGCCGGACACATACAGCAGTGCCTGAATTCCGTCTTCCGTTATCTCAATTTTCTCGGCTTCGGCGATTCGGTTGATGTAAATGGTAACATCTTCCGGAAGAAGTTGTCTGAATCTGAAAACGGCACATCTGGACTGTATTGGGTCGATTATCTTAGAGGAGTAATTGCAAGACAGAATGAACCTGCATGTGGCAGAATATTTCTCCATGGTGCGCCTGAGTGCCGACTGGGCATCAGAAGTTAGCGCATCAGCCTCGTCCAGAAATATGATTTTGAAAAGAGTGCCGCCCAGGGGTGAAGTCCTGGCGAAGTCCTTGATGGTTTTTCTCACAACATCAATACCCCTCTGGTCAGAGGCATTCAATTCCTGAAAATTGTTGCTCCAACTATCACCGAACATCTGGTGCGAAAGGGCAATCGCACAGGTGGTTTTACCGGTTCCCGCAGGACCGGCGAACATCATGTGTGGCATATTGGTCGTACCCACATACATCTTCAGCCGTTCGACTATCTCGGGCTGGCCAACCACGTCGTCAAGAACTTTGGGGCGGTATTTCTCAATCCATAGATCTTTCATGGGGGCACCTTATTTGTTTATCACTGCCTGGAATTCAGGTGTGTCCCTGACCTTTTCAAATGATGGGTCGGTCTTTGCCCTCTCACGGAATTCATCCTCAATCTCGGCCGAACGCGTCAGGAAGGGAACCACAAGTTTCAGGTTTCCTTTCATTGCCTCGGCAGATGCTTTGTAATACCAAGCTGCGGCATCGTTCATGTCTCTTTTGACGACATTGTTCAATGCCTGGACCGATTCGTCATACTTTCCAGCCTTGAAAAGTGCCGCACCCTTTGTCAGGTATGCGGCTGTGTCCTCGCTGTCTATGGCAATGAGCCTGTCAAAAGTAGCAACAACCTCATCATATTTCTGCATGACGAAAAGCACCGAGCCCATGTTATGAAGCGCCACGGTATCCGTGGGGGATAATTCCACAGCCTTGGTGAAGCATTCCAGAGCCCTACCCAGTTCATCGTTTTCAAAGTAATAATCTCCGGCCTCGATGTAGAGGTCTGGATTGTCGGGCGAGGCCGCGATCTTTTTCTGATATGGATCCGCAGGAGCAGATTTGACCGGGGGCGCGGGCTCTATCACCACAACTTCAAGTTCCGTGGCTGATTCCTCAGGGATAATCTCCGGCTCACTGTCAGCAGGAGATTCCTCGGGTGCAATCTCGACCGGCTCGGGTTCTTTGGTTTCGAGAACAATCTCCGGTTCGGCCGTGGGCGGTTCCTGTGCAATCTCAGGTTCAGGGGCCGCAGGTTCCTCGGACACTGGCTCAATAACAATCTCCGGTTCCAAAATTATTTCCGGTTCCGGGGTAACGGGTTCATCAGCCACAGATTCTGGCTCCGGTTCCGGGGTGGGTTCCTCGGGCACTGGTTCCGGTTCCGGAGGCCTGAGTTCCAGCACCCTTTCGGTGGCTTCCCCGTTATCCGGTTGTATACTCAATATCCGGTCATACAGTACCAGGGCTTCATCGGATTTTCCATCGGAATACATTGAACCGGCCTTTTTCAGAAGCAGTGAAACATCGTCCGGTGCGGCCTCCAGCAATTTGTCCACAGCGGTCATATTGTTGGGATTGAGCCCCAACACTTTTCTGTAAATCTCAACGTCCTTTGAAAGATAGGCAAGCCGAAGGTAGGCTTCGATGGCCTCGGCGGTATTGCCGGCAGCTTCAAGGAATTCGGCCCTCTTGCGCCACAGACCGGGATCCTTTGGGTTCTTCTTCAGCTTGGCCGTAACGGTCTCCAGGTCCATGGGTGAAAGTTCCTGCAGTTTCTTCTTGTAGGATTCATTCGTGGGTGCAACCTTTATCATCTTCTCGAGCAATTCCGCAGCATCATCCTGTTTCTTGCTCAGTACCAGTGCTTCAACCTTGTTCTCCATTGCTTCTATGTTGTTCGGTTCGTGCTTGAGCACCTCATCGAAGCACATTATTGCATAATTGAGCATTGCACCGGACTTCATGTGAACTATCCCGCGGCTCATCCACGCGTCCGTATTATTGGGATTGAGTTGAGTTGCCTTGTCAAAGCATTCCACCGCCCGATCGGGTTCACCAGTTTCAAACAGACCATGACCCGTCCTTGCGAAAAGATGTGAATAATTATCCGGACTTTCAGCGATATTCTCCTCTCTGTAAAGATATCTGTGGGAACGCCTGTACTCGGATGCAGCCTTGTCCAAATCCCCCGATTTCAAACTTTTGTCAGCGTCATCCAATAATTCTTCAATGGCCGTAATAGCCTTACTTTTCTTATCCTTCTTGCCACCAAAAATAGGCATGTTACTTCTCCATGGAACATCTGAATGTATTACCTGTACTGGAATTGCAAGAGGGTTTATAAAATCTTCGCCCTCAATCTGGGTGTTTAAATTAAAAGTATATGAATGATAAAATGTGATGCAATCAAGCCAAGGTAATTTAAGGGTTAAATCATGGGGGCTGCATGGCGGAGAGAGGGTTTCGAAGATTGACTAAGGGAAGAATTCGCAGACCGGTACCAGAACCGGTTCGGGCGGCCGAGAACCACCCGGTCCCACACACATCCAAGAAACCTATACTGGCGGTTACAGGCACAAAGCCCGACAGAATTTGCGGCATATGCCTTGGTAAGCTGGAACCTGGTACTGCATTAACATTTTGCAATTGCGGCAAATTCTTTCACATGTCTTGCATTTCGGAACTGGGCGAATGCCCACTGTGCGGGTTTGCCATCAGGAAAAATAAGGAGAATATCATACAGGGACCGATTCCCGGGGACAGCGTTCATGAGAATCAGGCAGATGGCGATGTGATAGAGACAGTTTATCAATGCCCGGTATGCGATTCATATGTTTCGGAGAGTTCGGAACAATGTGCGTGCGGGGCGATATTTGACATGGAGGACGAGGAAATATATCTGTGTCCCCAGTGTGACTGTGAAGTGAATCCCGATTCGGAAAAATGCGATAATTGTGGCATGATTTACGATTGATGCTTCCAGTATGCTGTTTTATCAATCTTTTTTAGTGAATAGTGAAAAATGAAAAACTGAGTGTTTTTGTCCTTGAGTACCGATTATTTCATCACCTCCCGACGTCACTTTTCAGTGAATAGTGATAAGTGAAAAATGAAAAACGTAGTATTTTTGTCCTTGAGAACCAATTCTTTCACCATTTACCTCCCAACGTCACTTTTCACTATTCACTTTACACTTTTCACTTCGGCCAGTCAATCCGTCGTAAATCTAAAATCTACAATCCCCAAATCTACAATCGTTACGCTTACCATTCAACCAAAACGTTAATAGACATAATCCATCCCCCTTCCGATGATGAGAGCTGACGTCCGCATTCAGACAGATAACGACTCGGAAATGCTCGCCTCGATACTGAAAGGCGAGACTCATGATGAACTATCTCGCAACAAAATATGCGTGGGAACCGAGGGAAACACCCTGACAATCTCGATTGAGGCCGAGGACGTTGTTTCCCTGAGGGCGGCATTGAACTCCTACCTCAGATGGACAAAGCTCGCACTGGATACCAAGGAAACAATCGGAGTGATAAAATGAATGATATGAGTCAGGAAATGCAGGGCAAGATAATGCAGTTTCAGCAGATACAGCAGCAGGTTCAAACAATAGCCCAGCAGAAATACCAGATAGATATGCAGGTGACCGAAATTGAAAAAACCCTCGAGGAACTGTCCAAGCTCAAGAAAGGGGCAGATATCTACAAAAGTGTGGGAACTATCCTGGTGAAGAACAATGACAAGGACGGTCTCATGAAGGAACTGGAGGAGAAAAAGGAAACACTTGGAATTAGAATCAAGACCCTCACCAACCAGGAAAAGACCCTGAGGGAAATGCACCAGAACCTTCAGAAGGAACTGACGGAAGCCTTCCAAAAGGAAAAAGCATGATGTGTCGGCCCGAAGAAATCAACAAAGCATTGGCAACCGGGAAAAATGCCATCTTGATGCATTCGAACGCGGACATGGATTGCGTGGGTTCCGCAGCGGCACTTTCGTTTCATTATGGCATTGAGTGCGTCATGGCGCCCGGGGGAATCAGCCACCTTGGAAAGAAACTTCTCTCAGCGTTGAATCTGGAAGCCAGACCGAATTTAGAGACGGATGGCATCGACCAATTTATCGTGGTTGACGCCCAGGACGATTCATCCCTCGGATATTCCGGAACACCATGGGACAGAGCCATAGTGATAGACCATCACAGGAAAAAGGAGACAATGAATGCAGCCCTCGCCATTGTGGATGAAAATTCATCATCCTGCTGCGAGATAATCTGGGAGATCATCGACCGCCCCAAAAAGATATCCAGGGAGATGGGAATGTGCCTGATGGCCGGGATTGTTGCCGATACGGGTCATTTCAGGAGAGGCGGTGTCAGCGCCTTCAGATGTGCATCGGAGATACTCGAAGCGGCCGGTCTGTCGATGGATGATATCCTGTTACTTTTCGAAAGCGCCGAGGACCAGGACATGTCCAGAAGGATATCCCGGCTGAAGGGAGCCCAGAGGATGAAGTATGACAGGGTGGGCGAATGGCTGGTGGCTGTTACGGAAATCGGGGCTTTTGAGGCGGCCGCGGCCCATGCACTGCTTTCCGTAGGCGCGGATGTGGCCTTTGCCGGTTCGCAGAAGGAGGAAGGGTTCAGAATCACTGGGAGAGCCAATCAATCGGCAGTTGGCACCGGCGTTCATCTCGGTGAGCTTTTCCATCGCATCGCAGGCGAATGCGGCGGTGAAGGAGGCGGTCACGACGGCGCAGCGGGATTTACAGGAAACGGAGATGTAGAATCCATGCTGGACATCTGCTCGCAGAACGCAATAATCACGCTGAAAGGAAAGAAAAAGAATGAAAAGACAAATGAGGAAAATGTATTATAGTGAATGGTAATTAGCCAGAAAGGAGTTATCAATGCCACAGAATCCGTCACCGCAACCCCAGGGTTCAGCCAATTCCCAGATGCTCATGATGATGATGATATTCGGAAGCATGTTCATAATGTTCATTCCCGAATTGAGAATAGCCGTGGGCAACATGACAGGTCTGGTACTGGAACCGCTTATCGGGTTCAACGGTGATTTTCCTGTTCTGACGGTTCTGATGGCGGGCATGGTCCTGGTAACATTTTCCAGCGCGGTCCGTCACTATTTCATAAACTGGGTTGACACTGCCGAAAAGCAGGCCAAGTCGAAGGATTTCCAAAAAACCATGCGCGATGCCCAAATGGCAGGAAACGATGCCGAAGTGAAGAGGCTCAGGCAGAAGCAGATGGATATGTCCAAGGATCAGATGACAGGCATGTTCGACCAGATGAAGCCCATGATGTTCACAATGATATTTCTGATAGGCACATTCGCATTCATCGGGACTTTCATAGCCAACATTCCCGGCGCAACGCTTTCCGTTCCATGGTCCAGCAATGTGGACATGAACGCCTCCATAAGCACAAGCACATGCTGCGCATTCTCCAACTGGATGTTGCTCTACATGCTTGTATCGATGTCCGTTGCCCAGGTCATCCAGCGTGTTTTCAAGTATTACAGTTTCAACAAGGCGCTCAAGGACCCGGATTCACCCATGTTCAAGAGCAAGCCCGAAGCAGCGGAAGTGATGAGGGACGAACCAGAGGATGCATCGGATCTCGAGGCAACAGAGAACGATGAATATCTCATCATCGACGAGGAAGAGGAAGATGATGGTGAAGAGGACGAGGAAGGCCAATGATTATCACCATCAGCGGACCGCCTGGTAGCGGCAAGACAACAGTCGGCCGGCTCCTGGCAGAGAAAATGGAGATGGAATTCATCTCCACCGGCATGGTGTTCAGGGAAATGGCAGAAGAACGGGGGATTTCACTTCCGGACTTCGGAGCCCTGGCCCTTGAGAATCATGACATTGACAAGGAACTTGACAAGAGGATTCTGGCATTGGCCAAAACCAAGAAAGACCTTGTTTTAGAGGGAAGATTGGCCGCCCACATACTGCACCTGAACGGCATAAAGGCGTTCAAAATATGGGTTTTTGCGGAAGAAAAAACAAGGGCCGAACGCATATCTGGCAGGGAAGGAAAGCCAGTACCCCAGGTCGTTAGGGAGAACCGCGAGCGAGCAGAGTGCGAGTCTGCCAGATATTCTACGATATACGGGATTGACGTGAATTCCCTGGCCGTATATGACCATGTTGTGCATTCGGATAACATGACACCGGATGAGATTGTCGCCGAGATTATCGCAAAGTGGGAGGCGAATTGATGCAGAAACCGCTAGCATCAGGAGGCAAACACGGCATTGCGCCCGAGGAGAGAGACATAAAGGAACACCTTCGCAAGGGAATCATCGTCATCGACAAACCGAGAGGCCCAACGAGCCATCAGGTATCTGCATGGGTCAGGAACCTGGTCGGTGCCGAGAAAGCGGGCCACGGCGGAACCCTGGACCCCAATGTGAGCGGCGTCCTGGTAATAGCCCTGGACGATGCTCTCAAGGCCCTACAGGTCCTTCTGCTGGACACCAAGGAGTACATAACCACGCTGAAACTCCACGGCCAGGTTGACAGGAAGGAACTCGAGAGCGTAATCAAAGAATTCACTTCAGAAATTTACCAGACGCCGCCGGTGAGAGCCGCAGTCAAGAGGGAAAGGCGCGCCAGGACAGTCCATGAAATGGAGATACTGGATGTGGTGGACAGAAGCGTGCTTTTCAGGGCGGTGTGCGAGTCCGGAACCTACATCCGAACCCTGTGCGTGGACATGGGAGACGTCCTCGGCGTCGGGGGCCACATGTTCGAATTGCGCCGGTCAAGGACCGCGGGTTTTGATGAAAGCCAGCTAGTCACACTTCACGAACTGAAGGATGCGTTCGTCGCATACGAGGAAGGCGACGAGAAACCGCTCAGAAAAATTGTTCTGCCGTTCGAGAGACTGCTGGACCACCTCCCCAAGGTCTATGTCAAGGACTCGGCCGTGGACGCGATATGCCACGGGGCTGACGTCGCGATACCTGGCATCACAAGGATTGACGGCGTATTCGAAATAGGCCAGATGGTGGCGGTCATGAGCCAGAAGGGCGAGGGCGTCGCGGTGGGAAAGGCCAAGATGGAGTCCGCCAAGATCCTCGAGACGGAGAAAGGCAGCGCCCTGAACCTGGAAAGGGTATTCATGGCGCCGGGGACGTACCCGCAGCTCTGGAAGAAGAGCCGCAATCTCAGCGTTTAGAAAATGTCGATTGCGGAAATTTCTCACACGATGAATCTGTTTGCTTGGAAAATGTTGATTCAGGGCGAATGCTCCAGAATGTTTGGATTTAGTGATAAAGGCCGAGAACCCCCCGGTTTTTAAGCCGGGGATGAGAGGCCATTTACACGAATATATGCAAAAGGTAGACCGCCATGCTCATATGCATGACCTGCCATGCATCGTGTGCATATATCATCACATGAAATCAAAGCTAATCGGCTTTGATAAATCAGGTGCATAGCGGTCTATCACGTTAGGTTCAAATCTATTGTAATTCCTAAACTATTTTGATAATTTTTCGTCTATAAGTGCACCAATCTTCTCGGTAAGAGAAACTAGAGAATTTGTGGACTTTTGAAGTTCTGTAGTGAGAACATTCATCTGTTGGCTGATTGCACCGTATTTTTCATCAAGAGTATCAAATCGTACGTTCATATCGGTGTGCATTGATGAAATCGAGGCATCGACCCGACCCAATCCCTCTTTGGTCTCCGCAAATCCTTCCTTTAGGTCTGTGTGCATGGCTCTAATATCCGAGCTAACACCCTCAACTTTCTGGCCGACTTCTTTTATATCCTGGCGAGATGCTTTTACTTCGTCTTTTACGCACTCAACCTTTTTCCCTACTTGCTTAACCTCGTCTCTAGTTGCAGCCATATACAGAATCCCAGCACCCATTCTATCTCCCAGTTCTTCCTCCGTACTGCCATATTTGATGTCAAAAAATTCGAATTCACCTGTGGGATCTAAAGTTTCTACAATGTTAACATCCTCTACATCAATGAAATCTTTCTTCACCTTTATGGTTTTTATGAACTCCTCAATGGATGATTCTTCGCCCTCACAAACTATCAGTACCGTGCCATCTCTCATGTTCCCTACATAACCAACAATGCCGAGTTTTCTGGCAACATTCTGTGTGAAATCTCTATATCCTACCTTCTGGACTTCGCCTTTTGCACGAAGGTTCACTCGCTTTTTCGCCATATTACCAATCACTTATCAATCGACTTATATATAAAGATGACGATGACCGATTCACCTTTCCCAGCTACCAGAAAAACCTTAAAAATCGACTTTGAACAATGGCCAACCTCAGCCTCATTTTAAGGTTTTTGGCTACGCCCCGTAAACTACCAGCCCGTAAACTACCAGCCCCTAAAGTGGCTGGCGTTTGTTGCCAGGGCTGGAAGTTTACCTAGGGGCCATGCACCTGATTATCAAAGCCGATTAGCTTTGATTTCAGATGTTGATATATGTACGATGCATGGCGGTCTATTTTTTTGTTTATATCCGTGTAAATGGCCAATTCATCTCTGACTTGAAAGCCAGATGGGTCTTGACCTTTATCACTAAAGGACTGAGCGTTCTCGGCATTTATGCAGTAAATATTATTATTTGTTTTTTTTGTCTGCCTGATTGAATATATGTGGCCTCCCAATCTCGCTATTTTTATCCCTCGGAAACTCGGAGATAAAAATGTCTTCGATTATAGAATGTGGTTGTCCAGAGGCCACAAAGGAAGTATCTGGGGTTGTAGAAAGAGTCATTCAAGCGATTGCATTTGCGATATGTCCAATTACATTGTCAAGTTGCTGCCAATATCCAGATATTTGAAGATATAGCTTATCGGCATAATAACAATTCCTACCAAAAAATCATATATGTGCCAGCGGATACGGTTTGGATGGTGGATTGGTGAGTCAACACAATACCTGCAGAAAGGGAGTCAAATGAGGAAGGACAAATCCTCCGTCATCCGAACGTACGATGCCATCGCAGATGATTTTGACGAGACCAGGTACAAGCCCTGGCCAGACACCGTGAAATTCGCGGAACGATTTTCTACCGGACAGCTGGTGCTGGACCTGGGATGCGGCAACGGCAGGGACCTAAGGTTCCTTGAGGAGAAAGGCATAAAAGTTATCGGCCTGGACATATCCCACAAACAGCTGGAGGTGGTCAGGCGCCGGTCCTCGAGCGCGGCATCGGTGGTCCGGGGGGATGTCACAGAATTGCCTTTCAAATCCGGAATCGCTCACGGTGCGATAATGGTCGCGACAATCCACCACATCCCCGAACCCGAGGAACGGTTAATGGCGCTTAACGAGGCCCACCGGTGCCTTCTTCCGGGAGGATTCCTCCTTGTGGGGGTCTGGGCGGCGGAACAACCCAAGTTCAAGGACAACATGGCCCAGGCGAAGATAGAATTTCAGCATGACTGGGTGCCCGGCGATATGTTGCTGGATTGGAAGCTGCCCGACGGAAGGGTTTTCAAGCGCTACTACCATTTATTTTCTGAAAAGGAATTCGATAAGCTGCTGGCAGAATCGGAATTTGAGGTCGAAGAAAGGTTCTATTCTGCTGAGAACCATTACGCCATCCTCATGAAATGATGGCGTTTTACATTTTGGAAACCCGGCATTAAGGCTTCAACATGCCCCGGGTGTGAGCCCGGGGTTCCAATGTACCAGCATTCTGGGTGATACAAAGCTTCTGTATATTGCCAAACCTCGCCTGTAAGGGCGGGGTGCCGGGTACTTGCCCGGCCCTCGCATGCCGGGCGAAACCCATTACGCGGATCTTGTACAGGATGCTTTTCTTTGTAGATTCGCGTTGCGATACAGATTAGGGGAGAGTATCCATTCTCCCCTATTCAACCGTAACGCTTTTCGCCAGGTGCCTCGGCTTATCAATCTCGCACCCCAATATATTGGCAGTGTGATAAGCCAGCAATTGCATGACAACGGACGTTAAAATCGGGGTGAACAGCGGCGGGACATCCGGGATGTAAAATACATAATCCGCGTACTTGTCCAGTTCCCTGTCGCCCTCGGTTCCGATGGCAATGACTGTTGCGCCCCTGGCGCTGACCTCGCCGATATTGCCCAGCATCTTCTCGTAGGTCTGGTCCTTCACGGCTATGGCGATTACGGGGGTTTTCTCTGTGACAAGGGCCAGCGGCCCGTGTTTCAGTTCCCCGCCGGGGTAACCTTCCGCATGAATGTAGGATATTTCCTTCATCTTCAGGGCGCCTTCAAGGGCCACAGGGAAGTTTATGTTTCTTCCCAGGAAGAACATGCTCTTGGCTCCAGAAATTTTCTGAGCCAATTCGTATATCGCGTCGGACTGGTCCAGGACGGAACGGACGTTCTTGGGCAGTTTCCTCAGTTCCTTTGTCAGATGTCTGGCATCGTCTATTCCGAGAGTCTCCTTGGCAACGCCCATCTTTATGGACAGGGTGAGAAGCGCCACAAGCTGCGTGATGTATGTCTTGGTTGCGGCAACGCCGACCTCCAGGCCGGCGCGGGTGTAGAGCACGGAGTCCGCTTCCCTTGTCATAGTACTGCCCACGATGTTCACGATGCCCAGGGTGTCCAGGCCGCGCTTCTGCGCGGTTTTTATTGCGGAGAGAGTATCGGTAGTCTCGCCGCTCTGACTGATGCCTATGACCAGGGGCTCGGAATGCGTATCCGATGAGAAGCGGTACTCGGATGCCAGTTCCACGGTGGTGGGTGTGTGGGTGAGTTCCTCCAGCATATATTTCCCCACGTATCCGGCGTGGTAGGAGGTTCCGCAGGCGATTATCTTGATGGTATCCGGAGTCAGGTCGATAGAATACCCGCTCTCGGCATTGAGGTTCGCGCCTATTATCGTGTCCTGGATTACCTTGGGCTGCTCGAATATCTCCTTGAGCATGAAATGGTCATAACCGCCCTTCTCAGCGCCTTCCAGGGTCATATCGACCTTCTGCCACGAACGTTTAATTTCCTTCCCCTCGAAATTCGTTATCCGGACGCGGTCCTTTGTCAGCGTAACTACCTCGCCGTCAAGGAGATATATCATCCTGTCAGTGTATTCCAGTATTGCCGGTACATCAGATGCGAGAAAATTCTCGCGTTTGCCGACGCCGACCACCAGAGGGCTGATGTTTCTGGCACCGACAATCTTGCCGTTCTCCCCATTATGGATGGCAACCAGAGCGAAGCTGCCCTTGAGTTCCTTGATGGTTTTTCTCATTGCGGCTTCCAGGTCGCCGTCATAAAACTCTTCGAGCAGATGGACTGCGACTTCCGTATCTGTTTCCGAGCGGAACACGTGGCCTCTCTTCATGAGTTCTTCCCTGAGAGTGATATTATTCTCGATTATTCCATTGTGAACCAGAGCGATCTGGCCCTTGCAATCCGTCATGGGGTGGGAGTTATTCTTTATGGGCGGCCCGTGAGTCGCCCAGCGGGTGTGGCCGATGCCGAATTTCCCGCGCATGACCGGCAGAACAGAAATAAGATGGTCAATGTCGCCCTTGTCTTTAATCACATTCAGGGAACCGTTACCGATGGCAATGCCCGCGGAATCGTACCCGCGGTACTCCAGGCGCTTCAAACCTGAGAGAATCACATCTCTGGCCTGCCTGTTGCCAGTATATCCAATTATGCCGCACATGAAATATACCTACATTACTCTTGTATTATCTTCAATATTGCCGCTTATTGTGGAATGATGAGCGATTTTGCAATCGGAACCGATTATGGAACCGGGCTTAACCGATACCTGGCTGCCTATCACTGTTCTTTCTCCTATGAGAACGCCCAGGCGCCCAACCTTTCTGAATTCATCGTCCAACTGGACATGGGTATCGGATTCCACGGCGCAGAACTGGGGGTCCAACTCGACGCCCTCGCCTATCACGGAATGGGAAACATACGAGCCGGAACTAAGCTGGACATCGTTCATGAGAACGCTGTTCTCCAGGACTGTGAAAGGGCCGATTCTCACGTTATTTCCGATGCTGGTCGAGGGATAGATGCATACGGACGGACCGATCTCGCAACCGGCGCCTATTACCACCGGGCCCATTATGTGGGTTCCGGAGCGTATGACCGTTCCCTCACCGATGGACACCGGACCCTTGAGAATGACGCCCTTGTCAATCTTTCCGGAAGTACTCGCAGCGCACTTTCTCAGGGCCACCGCGTTCATTGTAAGTATGTCCCAGGGATAAACAACATCGCTCCAGACCTTGGAGGTCTTGACAGCGGTAACCTTGGTGGTCGGCAGGATGCTCTGTATGACGCTGGTGAGACCGTAGCTGCCGGTTTTCATAACCCTGGCAATTGAATCGAATATCTCGTCGTTGAATTTGTAAATTCCGGTGCTGATAAGGTTGCCCATATGCTGCTCCGGTTTCTCCACGATGTTCTTCACCGTGTCACCTGAAAGTTCCACCACGCCGTACTTGGACGGGGTTTCGCTCTCCGTTACCACAATTCGGTACTTTCCCTTCTTTTTCAGAAGCTCGCCGATGAGGCTGGGGCTGATGATATTGTCCCCGGGAAGAAGCAGAAAATCACCTTTGACATCGGATTTGGCCATTGAAAGCGCATAAGCAGTACCTGCCTGGGCCACTCTCTTTTTCTGGTCGATGTAATTGAGATTCACTTTCCAATCGGCACCGTCCTCGAAATGGCTCATTATGCGTTCTTTCTTGTACCCGACGATCATGGTTATGTCTGTTATGCCGTTCTTCGCAAGCGCGTCGATGGCATATTCCAGAATCGGCCTGTTGGCAATCGGTATCATTGGCTTGGGTTCGGAGTTAGTGAAAGGACGGAGACGGGTGCCTTCCCCTGCGGCAAGTATCACTGCTTTCATTGAGTTCACCAAATGGCCTTACAAACCGTGCCATATATATACTTTTGCGGCAGATTCATATTCAAGATTTTACTCTATTTGGTAAGGTTTAATACAGAGTAGCCAATCGGGACTCGTGAGGTAATAATAACCTCGTAAAAATTCAGGGGTATAACAATGGACCAGAAAAACAGCGGAAAAGCGAAAAACGAGAAGATGTCTATAGACGGAAATACGGCAGCGGCCCACGTGGCATATGCATTCAGCGATGTGGCTGCAATCTATCCGATAACGCCGTCCAGTACCATGGGGGAAGAAGCCGATTCCTGGGCAGCCAAGGGCAGAAAGAACATGCACGGTCAGGTTCTCAAGATTGTGGAGATGCAATCCGAGGGCGGCGCAGCAGGTGCAATGCACGGAATGCTGAGCGCCGGAACACTGGCAACATCTTTTACAGCCTCACAGGGGCTGCTTTTGATGGTCCCGAACATGTACAAGATATCCGGAGAACTCATGCCCTGCGTATTGCACGTATCAGCCAGAGCCATCGCCGGCCAGGCCCTTTCAATATTCGGGGACCACCAGGATGTCATGGCAGTCCGCGCAACCGGATGGGCACAGATAGCATCCGGCTCGGTCCAGGAAGTAATGGACCTGGCACTGGTCGCCCACCTTTCGACACTCAGGACAAGCATACCCTTCATCAGTTTCTTCGACGGTTTCAGAACATCCCACGAGATTCAGAAAATTGATGTGATAGATTACGAGGACATGAGACCTCTGGTTGACTGGGAAGCTGTGAAAAACCACAGAGCCAGAGCCATGAACCCAACACATCCGCACTTGAGGGGAACCGCTCAGAACCCGGACATCTATTTCCAGATAACAGAAGCATCCAACAAATTCTACATGGCCATCCCGGAGATAGTCGAGGAAGAGATGAGGAAGGTCACAAAACTCACCGGAAGGGAATACAATCTGTTTGATTATATCGGGCCGAAGGACGCCGACAGGGTCATCATAATGATGGGTTCCGGAAGCGAGGCCGCAGAGGAAGCGGTGAACTACCTCATTGGCAAGGGCGAAAAGGTAGGTTTGATCAAGGTCAGGCTTTTCAGACCGTTCTCTGCCGAGCATTTGCTGAGAGCAATTCCCAAAACTGCAAAGAAAATTGCCGTGCTGGACAGGACCAAAGAGAGCGGTGCATTCGGCGAACCGCTGTACACCGATATCTGCACAGTGTTCCAGAACGCACATGACGATCGCATCATTGTCGGAGGAAGGTACGGTCTCGGTTCCAGGGATTTCACGCCCAGCATGGCCAAAGCAGTCTTCGACAACCTGAAACAGGATGAGCCAAAAAACAAATTCACAGTGGGCATAATTGATGATGTCACACACTTGTCATTGCCGATGAGCGAGAATATAGATGCGTCGCCAAAGGGCCTTGTCCAGTGCAAATTCTGGGGCCTGGGTTCCGACGGTACCGTCGGAGCCAACAAGGATGCCATAAAAATAATCGGTGATAATACGGATATGTATGTTCAGGGTTATTTTGCCTACGATTCCAAGAAATCCGGAGGTATAACTGTTTCGCACCTGAGATTCGGAAAATTCCCAATCCAGTCCACATACCTAATAGATAATGCGGACTACATTGCGTGCCACCAGTCATCCTACGTCCTGAAGTATCAGCTGCTCAAGGGCGTCAAGAACGGCGGAACATTCGTCCTCAACTCGCCCTGGTCACTGGCAGACATGGAAACCGAACTTCCTGGTTCCATGAAGAGAGAAATCGCAGGAAAGAAACTCAAATTCTATAACATAGACGCGGTCAAGATAGCCGCCGACATTGGCCTGGGAGGGCGCATCAACATGGTGATGCAGAGCGCGTTCTTCAAGCTGGCCGATGTTCTGCCGGTGGATGAGGCCGTGGAACTGCTCAAGAAGGCCATCAAAAAGACATACGGCAATAAGGGCGAAAAAGTGGTTCAAATGAACTGGAAAGCTGTCGATGCAGCGCTTGAGAACCTTGTGAAAATCAAGTATCCTGAGTCATGGACCAACGCACCCCTTGAGAAAGAGATTCAGGAGGATGTGCCAAAATTCATAACCGAGATAATGAGACCGATGCTGGTGCAGGAGCCACACAAGGGGGACGACCTGCCGGTCAGTCTGTTCACACCGGGCGGATTGTTCCCAATGTCCACATCCAAATATGAGAAGAGGGGCATTGCGATCAATGTTCCGGAATGGCAGCCCCAGAACTGTATCCAGTGCAACCAATGTGCTTTCGTCTGCCCCCATGCGGCCATCAAACCGGTCCTGGTCAACAAGAGCGAGAAGGATAATGCACCCAACGGCTTCGACACTCTGAAAGCCAACGGCAAGGGCTTGGAGGAGCTGGAGTTCCGGATACAGATCAGCGTTCTGGACTGCGTGGGCTGCGGTAACTGTGCAGATATTTGCCCCACAAAGGAGAAATCCCTGCTTATGAAACCGCTTGCGAGCCAGGCGGATAAACAAATTCCGCTCTTCGAATATTCCGATACAATACCCATAAGATTCGGTGAAATCGGGAAATTCACAGTCAAGGGTTCCCAGTTCCACAAGCCGCTTCTGGAATACTCCGGAGCATGCGCGGGCTGCGGGGAAACACCGTACCTGAAACTGATTACCCAGCTATACGGAAACCGGATGATGATATCCAATGCAACCGGGTGTTCTTCAATATGGGGCGGCTCGGCGCCTTCCATACCCTTCACCGTAAACGCGGAGGGGCATGGACCTGCCTGGGCAAATTCCCTGTTCGAAGACAACGCCGAATACGGGTTCGGCATGGTGATCGCGACCATGCAGCGCAGGAATAAACTGGCAGACCTCATCAGAGAGGCCGTCAAGACCAGGGAAAAACCTGAATTAAATGACGCTTTCAACGGCTGGCTGGAGAACATGTTAGAACCGGAAAAGGCCAAGGAGTTCGGCGACAGGATAATCACCGGACTCAAGGACACGAAACGTTCAAAACTGCTGGATGAAATTTACGTATCCAGGGATATGCTTCCCAAGATAAGCCAGTGGGTTGTGGGCGGAGACGGTTGGGCCTACGACATAGGGTACGGCGGCCTGGACCATGTACTTGCCATGGGCGAGGACATAAACATCCTGGTATTCGACACCGAAGTATATTCCAACACCGGCGGACAGGCATCAAAATCATCACCCATAGGGGCAGTAGCGAAATTCGCGGCATCCGGAAAGAAGACCGTGAAGAAGGACCTGGGAATGATGGCAATGTCATACGGCTATGTGTATGTCGCCAGCGTGTCCATGGGTTCCAACAAGAACCAGCTGATAAAGGCGCTTAAGGAAGCCGAGTCCTACCCGGGACCGTCCATCATAATCGCTTACTCGCCGTGCATCAACCACGGACTGAAGGCCGGAATGGTCAAGTCCCAGGAAGAGGCGAAAAACGCAGTAGATACCGGATACTGGACACTGTACAGGTACGACCCGAGACTGGCCCTGGAGGGAAAGAACCCCCTGCAACTGGACTCCAAGGAGCCCAACGGAAAATTGCAAGAGTTCCTCATGGGCGAGGTCAGGTACCAGAGCCTCACGAAGTCATTCCCGGACGAGGCAAAGAGATTACACAAGGCCCTCGAGGACGATGTGAACAGGCACTACAGGCGCTACAAGGCTCTGTCCGAAATGAAATATTAAGCCCGGCAGTTCCCCGGGCTTATCCTTTCTCTGGATGAAACGGATATGAGCAATTGGACAATATCAAGATTGATATGCAGGATGCTGGCAGAATATTTGACATCCACCGTAAACTACCAGCCCCTAAAGTGGCTGGCGTTTGTTGCCAGGGCTGGAAGTTTACCTAGGGGCCATGCACCTGATTATCAAAGCCGATTAGCTTTGATTTCAGATGTTGATATATGTACACGATGCATGGCAGGTCATGCATATGAGCACGGCGGTCTATTTTTTTGTTTATATCCGTGTAAATGGCCAATTCATCTCAGGCGTAAACTCCTGAGGGTTCTTGGCCTTTATCACTAAATTTGTTACAGAATGCTGAGTGGGCATGTTGATGATAAAATGCTCTGCAAAAAATGATGACATCATTTTTTCTTGAACCAGCCGGCTTTTTTCTGGTCGGGGGCCTTGACCTGGATGTCATAGACCATGCCGCAGCTGATGCAGACGGCCTTGTTGTTGGGGAAGACCTTTATCCCCATGGAATTGCATGTGTTGCACTGCTGTAGCGGCTCACCCGTCGCAACGATGCTTTCCCTGTATGCCTTTATCTGTGTCCATATGGGTTTGGAGAGTGTCTCGGCATCCCTGGCATATGTCAGGGCATTCACATAATCATTGTTCACGAGGGCATTTCTGGCGGCCTGGATTATGCCATAAATATCCTGCGTACTTATGCTGTAAGCCTCGGCTTCCCTCACCAGCGGCGTTATCACTGCGAGTATTTTTTCGGCATCGCCCAATTTTTCCCTTTCGAGCTTTGCAGCCTTCTGGATCTGGAGATGCTGGCTCTCCATGGCTTTCCTCTCGGCAATCTTCTTCAGTTCAGAACAGAGAGAATAATCCTGATTGTCGAACGCAACCTTGGCCTGTCCCAGGTGTTTCTCCGCGACGGAAATGTCGGCGCCGAGTTCAGATGCCTGTTTGAGGATAGATTCCACTCGGGGAATATCATTGCGTATCTCCTGTATCCAGTGATTTTTGGATTCCTCTGCTGTATTAATGGATTTCTCAATGTATGAATTAACCGAAACGAGTTCTCCGGCCAGGAATGCCTCCCTGGCCCTGTGAAGGTAACGCTCCGAGTTGAAAACATCCACGCCCTGGACCTTCAGAGCACTTATCAGAGGTTCGACACTGGCCAGCCTCCCCTCCAGAAACATTATCTCCTCCTTGTACACCTTCTGGGATGTCTCGGTGAGGCGCTTCACGGATTCTGCCCTGGCCTTGCCGCTGTCGAAGAAATTTCTCTTGGCACTTATCAGGGCATCGGCCGCAAACTCGTTGTTGCTCTTGGATTCCCTGCATTCCTCCAGTATCTTTTCCGCCGACAGAATGATGAATGCCTGGGTGATGTCCTTGTACTGGGCAAGCATATCCTCGGAAGCTTTCACGGCTTCTGTGAGCATGTTCATGCTTTCGATGTACTTCCTGTCAAGGAACTTAATTCGGCCGACATCAAGCATGCTGGCCACCTTGGAATATTCGATGTTCATCTTTACAACATCGGACAGTTTCTGGTCAATAAGATAGATATCGGCCATGTCGGGGGACGGGACATTTTCAAGGGTCCGCACCACGTTCTCAAGGTCTTTCTCGACTCCCACAAGTTCAGAACCAATCTGTTCCAGTTCAGCGTTTACGGATGAATTGTCTTCGGTAACTGCGGAAGACAAGCCGAAAACGGTCTTGATGGACATCAAAGACAGGTTTGCCATGATGGCTGCAACATAATCGGGGTGTTGGGATTGCTCCGATATGCGTGTATTCAAATTGGCAGCAAGTGCTTTAATCTCATCCAGCGAGAGGGATACGAGCCTGTTTTCGACATGGCTCACAATCAACTCGACCAACTCATTCTTCTTCTCTTTGCCGGTCAGTGAAAGTCCGATTTCTCTTGCCAGAGTTTTGAGTTCGGCTGACTTCAGTTTTTTCAACTGGACATCGTCACCCATTGGATACACCTAACTCTCCTGTGCAAAGGTAATGGTGTCATTGATAAAGCCTTTTTGGTTATGACAGGGGTAGTGCAGGTGTCAGTAAGTATTCAGCGAAATGAAGCAATAACGATTGTAGATTTTAGATTTACGATT
>VMTD01000052.1 GCA_013791785.1 Methanobacteriota archaeon | reverse complement strand
GCACCTCATTGCGGTCGGCGGCAGCAAGCTGACCACCGGTCTTGCTGGCGATTTCCCCTCCAGCCAGGTGCAGATAACCCTCTACGCCGGTTGGAATATGGTCGGGTATCCGTCGCAGAATCCCATGACGGCCAACCTGGCACTTGCCGGGACTGGTGCGACCATAATTTCGGTCTACACTTCCACTACACCGTACATCCAGGATTATACGAATCTGGTCAGCGTGACCATGTCGGATGGAAACGCCTACTGGGTGTTCGTACCTTCCACAACAACGTGGGACGTACCGTATCCGTAAACACGAAACAGAATGAGGGGCCCACGGGTCCCTCTCCTTTTCATTTTATTGTTTTGACAAAGCCATATCATAGGCATTTTTCACTATTTCGTTGAAGCAAACCATGACCACTCTTCTAATCGGAGCTCCGGAATTCATCATTGTCTTGATGGCTATCCCGGCCGCCCTGTCCAGCGGAAAACTGTACGCACCGGTGCTGATGGAAGGAAATGCAATATCCAGAATATCGTTCTCCACGGCGAGTTCCAGGGAATTCCGGTAGCAACTGGCCAATAAAGCATCTTCATTGTGGCTGCCGCCCCTCCAAACGGGGCCTACTGTGTGAATTATCCATCTGCTCGGAAGGTTGTAACCTCTGGTTATTTTTGCCTCTCCGGTCTCACATCCCCCCAGCTCACGGCATTCCTCCAGGAGTTCAGGGCCGGCGGCATCGTGTATCGCGCCGTCCACGCCTCCTCCTCCGAGAAGGGAACTGTTGGCCGCGTTCACTATGCATTCTATCTCCAGTTTTGTTATGTCGCCCTGGATAATCTCGATGTTTGACAATGTATCACAACTTAATAGCCAATATTCTTATATAATCAAATCGCTGCCTGGGATATATATTTATCTGAGAAAAGCCTAACTGGAAACTATGGTAGATGTCAATGAGGAAGGGAAAATAATACAAACAAGCCGGTCCTGGCTCTTTGTTATGATGTTGTCACTGGTCACCCTGTTCTTCCTTCAGGGTTCCCGGGAACTCATCGGAACTATCTACAATTTCAATCTTTCCACCATGTCCATAAACATTTCCATTGTGGCGGTCATCGCTTTCCTATCTCCGGTGCTTTACCCAATTTTCCTCAAAAGGCTAAACCAAAAACACCTCATGTTGATATCTGGAATTCTTATGGCCACCTCCAGAATTATTATGTCTTCCGGCCCGGACGATGGCCTGTACCTTGCAATGTCCTTTGTTCTTGTATCCTCTGCATTGGTTTTCATTGTTTCCATGTCATATCTTGTTCCAGGGGGCGATTCACAAGGCATTAGCCAGTTTGTCATCCTCGGGGTTATTGTTGCAGTATGTCTGGACATGGCATTCCGTGCCGCAGGAGGTAGCTTTGACATATCCATTTACGGATTCACAGATGTCAGAGCCACATCTTTGATAATTGCCGCCCCGCTTGTGGTAATATTCTTCTACGGCACGATTCGATTTTACATCAATCTGAAAGAAGCTCAGACATTAGGGGTCGAAAAAGGACCATCAACACCCTTCTTCGGAATCAATATGGGCATCCTGTTTTTCATGTATATGGCCTTTTCCGGCTATCCCAATTGCTGTGCTGGCTGGGTTTCAACCGCTCCCATGTTGAGCTATCTCATTACATCCGTCTCGCTCTTTGTTTTCATTATGCTGCTATACATCCCAGCAGGCCGCAGTTTAATGCTGAGCGAGTTCGGTCTGCTGCTTTTCGAGGCAGTCCTGGCGGTAACCTTCATAATGCTCATCATTGACCCAACAGGTATTATTTCGGCGGTTCTTCTGCCGGCCAGCATCCTTCCGCTGGCAGTTCTATTCTTCAACAATCTAAACGTTTTTCTCGCTTCGGACGGGCACAAGAATCGAGTCCCGGGGAATTTATTCCTGGCCGGATTTGTGTTTGTGATGTTAGTTATCCTTTCCGTGCTGACTCTTACATGGGCTCATGTGCCTGGAACGGCCGCCCTCAAGGACAAGATGGATATTCTGACATTATTTGCGGCACTGGCCACCATCTTTTTCACACATGTATTCTACAGAATTGGCGTACATTCAAGGCCAGGCCTGGCAAGTTCTGGTTTGGTGAAAATCCACCCGCTTTTCGTAATATTGTGTGTACTGGCATTGATTTGCATCTGCGGTTTTCCGGCTGCAAACTCGGACGGGGTGCGCACCATCACCCAAGGAGGCACTGACTCCATAACAGTCATGACCTACAATATTCATCAGGGCTACGGAATGGACGGCCTGTTGGACCCCTGGGAGATATTGAATACCATAAGGGAAGTCAATCCGGACATACTGGTGCTTCAGGAATCGGATACCAACAGATTATCCAGCATGAACGTGGATATCCTTAACTGGCTGGCTTGCAAGCTTGAAATGTACGTGTATTCCGGCCCGTCGACCGGGGAGCAGATTTACGGGCTGGCGCTTCTTTCAAGGTATCCGATAGAGGACAGCGCCCTGTTCTTTCTGGAAAGCCAGGAGGACCAACGAGTTTGGTTCAGATGCCAGCTGAACACTGGCTCAGAAACCGTAGCAATCTATGGTATTCACATGGGCCTCAGTCCGGAGGATAGAACATCCCAATCCGCCGAAGTTGTGGAAATGCTGGCCAATGAGACAATGCCCTTCATCATGATGGGGGATTTCAATACCTGGCCCAATGAAACGATATATTCAAATTTGACAACGGTGATGAACGATGCATGGGTGCTGGCAGGTCATGACCCATTCGATTCCTCGGGTTATACTTTTGATTCGGTTGAGCCCTACGAACGAATTGACTATATCTTCGTATCAGGGGAACTGATATCCGGAGTAAACTCCTGTGATGTTTTGATGGGCCAGGAAGGTTCGGACCACCTTCCATTATATATCACAATTAGTTTTGATTAAGTATTTATCGATTCGCCTTTTACCTTTTTGTATCGGACTTAGGATATCCATAATATTTATTGTGGCGGGTCCCCTCTGGCTGTCGTTAATTACAGAAAGTTAGAGTGAATAGTGAAAAGGTATTTGTTTATCGTACTCAGCTTACCCCGAAGGGGTTTTTGTTCTCGAATCTGCCCTATTCTTTTATCCACTGAATACACCGAATACACTGATGGGTCATATTGTCGGTGTCCTTCAGTGTCTTTCGGTGGATTCTTTTTCATTTTTCACTTATCACTATTCACTGAAAATCGAATTGGTCTGGAGATAGCGAGGGAACGAAGATGGTATCTGGCTCCCAGCTAAACAAATACATAATATTTATTGTGGCGGATCCCCGTCTGTCAGGATAATACAGGGGTGCGTACTATCCCCTAAATATTAATACTTCATATCACATTATATTTCTTACATGGAAGGTGAACGCGGGAATTTCGAGGAAGCTATTCTTCACATCCTGTTCAAGTGGGATTATCGGGGTGTCACGAGGGAGATATTTTATAATACCATTCCTGGCTTGAAATATCAGGATTTGAAGAATGCTATCGAGTCCCTGGAGAAGAAGGTTTTTGTTGAAATCGAATGGATGGGTCCAGACCAGTTCATGGCATATATCACCGAATTGGGGATAGAACATTTAAATTCACTCAACTCAGAGATCATTGCCACCAAGGCACCCGACACAGTATCATTCGAGAAAATGAAAGCTTTAACAGACACAAAGTGTAAAAGTTGTATGGGCACAATCAGGATGAACATGGATATGATCAAATGTTCCTGCGGTAGGGACTATCATGTAACGTGTGGAGAGAGATTTGGCAAGTGTCCCAATTGTGATGTGCTTTTTACTGTACAAATGCCGTGAAAGCCCAGCCCTGAGGGGCTGAGATGAATCGGCATCGACAGTAAAAACGTTGGAGATCGCCATGCTCATATGCATGACCTGCCATGCATCGTGTTCATATGCATGACCTGCCATGCATCGTCCAATCTATTGCGCATGAAATCAAAGCCATTTGGCTTTGATAAATCAGGTGCATGGCCCCCTGGGTAAATTTCCAGCCCAGTTAGAAACGCCAGCCACTTTAGGGGCTGGTAGTTTACAGAGACGGAAGCAAAATAAGAAATCAGGGAGCAAATAAATCCCTTTTTATGCCATTTCCCCATCCCATCCCCTGGAGAATAGTCAATGGGGACTCTGGAATTCCTGCTTGCAATAATCTTGTTCACGCTGCTCGGCTGCATGGCCGGCATAATTACAGGGCTGGTGCCAGGAATTCATGTGAACAAGGTGGCGTGTATTATTAAGTAGTTTTCGGTTATATATACTTAACGGTCCAGTATAGCCAATTCTGTTCATTTTTTATCCCTCCGATTTCTCAATTACAATGCGATTTTTTTCATCAAGAAACATGGTAATTCTATCACCCTTATGAAGACCTAAAGCCTTGACTATGGGCTTCGGTATGCTAGTTGCTAACGTACCGGTAGCACCTACTTTTTGAATTTTGGTCTCAAGTTTCAAAGGCATAGTAACGACTAAGTATATACTAAGTATATAATAAAGTTTTCCATCAAATGTAGTCATTTACAGAATAATTGAAAGGAACCTGAGACATAGGGAAAGGAAGTATATTATTCAAGCATGAATAATCTGATATAATTTATGAAAATGATAATCTGGCTACTAAGGAATTAAATCCATAATGCTCTCGACTGTTCCATAAGTTATGACAAATACGTTCCCAATATTGTTCCGGGCAATAATTTTCTCAATCTCCTGTTTATCAACCTTGTTCGGGCAAACCACGATGATGATATCGGCCCAACTATCTCTCTCAAGGTTCTTAATCAGGTGAGACCGGGTCTTTGCCTTGCCTGTTTCCACCTCAATAGCAATGATAAAACCATCTCTTTCGGCCTTGACATCACATCCGTCTTCTATCAGGCAATTCCAGCCGTCTGCCTCCAGTATATCCGCAATGCTTCTGCCCATTTCGATGTGTTCTGTTCCTCCATGGTGGGCAGATTCGCTCCTTCTGCCTAAATCAAGCACCCTGTGCGCCTGAACGGACAGGCTTAGTATGTTCTTTGGCCTTCCAACGCCATGCTTAACGGTTTCTTCGATGAGCGCACCTCTTTGTTTCAAGCCATTAAATAGGGCATAACCGTCCAAATTACGTATCTTGAGATTTTTTGATACATCCGCCACCCGAGACCTCGGATGCTCATAAACGGCCTTAAGAAACCGTATTTCATCATCAGATAATTGCTCAATGGAAGTAATCATTTGATCATTCAGAACGATTTGTCTTACCTGATCATCATCAATAGGTGTACCAGCCTGGAAATCATCTGTTCTAATTCTAAAAGCGGTTTTCACACCTTTGAGCTTGACAATGGCCTCCCCCACGTCCATAACTGAAAGGTATGCGGCCTGTTCTTTGCTCAGGCCACCCAATGCAGTTGAAACCGTGTGCTTATCACTTGCCTGTTCTTGACGAAATATAATCTTCGTAGCGGTGTTTCGAACAAGGTTATCAAGAACATTATTGGACGTAACTTGATTGGGTCCTTGGTGGCTACATATCAATCCCTCCTTGTATTTTCTGGCCTCAGAGAGCATCTTATTAATGACCGAAAGCCCAGAATAATGATGAAATTCATCCAAAACCATGACATGGGGCGTGGCTTCAGATGGACGGTTCCTGCGCTTGTAATCCCACCAAAGTATCAAGAATACAGAAACAAAGAAGCACCTCATTCCCGTGGGTAACCTTCCTAATTCAAAGATTGTGGTTGTGGTTTCCAACTTATCAAACGGAAGACTGGAGCTTTTCACATTGAATATATTCCCGTAGAACCCCCTCGTAAATTTCATCAGCTTTCCTGACAAGTTATCAATTTTCTGCGACAAGAGAACCTTAACAAGATCTTCAATGGTTGGGGTTCCAGAATTGTAAAGGCTGTAAATTCCGGCTCTAACCCGGCTTTCCTGTATCTCGCCTAGAATGAAGACCTGTTTAAGCAATGATATGAAATTTTCTGTCCTCTCGGCAACCGCAATATCACGAGAAACGGCATCTTGAGTGAACAATTCCAAGGGGTTGACAGAGAATTTTTGTAATATTGGGTTTATTATTGTGATATCCTTGCCAATTTCACCGTTTAGGTGACTGATAATTTCTCGATATTCATCATGTAAATCAAAGATTATTAACCGGAGCCCAGCATTGTTATGAAGCTCAATAATCATACGTTTTAACAAGGTGCTTTTTCCGGTGCCAGTTGCCCCCCAGATTGCAATATGCTCAAAAATTGAGCAGGGGTCAAAGATAGCATCTCCCATAACATCATTGTCTGGAGCCAAAACATTGCCAAGCTTAATGCCATTTTGTCCAAGTTCTGGTGTGGGAAAATCAATCTCTACTCTGGGCTCTAATGGTCCAATTGCGGGGATCTGAAAATAAGCTGCAAGGTTCTTCGAAGTAATCACCGAGGAATTAAGATGACCGCCAGCCATAACTCTATTAAAAGCACCAATAGCGCGTTTTCCATCATATTGGATACACTGACTGTGAACACCGTTTATATTGTAAGTACTGGTCAAATAACTCAAGGCAATTGAAGCCCATCTCTTCAATTGATAGTCAGAATTTGCAGTTATAAATACACCAAAGGTTACCTCGAAGGCTGAATCCATGAAAAGATCCAATTCCTCTTTTATCTCTAATTTTTGTAACTGGCTACTTATTGGGGATTTGGATTTCATGCCGAGAGTATCATCTTCATAATAGTCATAACCAATGGCTACGGGCGAAACTTTTACAATCATATGGCAAGGCACACCCGCACTAAACAGCCTTGAACACAGAAAATGAAATTGTTCCTGATATTCCATTGATTGAGGAGAAACAATTTCGAATAATGTTGAACACTTCCCAGCTCTGATAACGGGTTCCTCATCGACTTCTTCAAATTTTACTGTGTATAGCAAACTTTCCAGAATTTTCTGATTGAGTTCAGCTCTTTTCAGAGCTTTAACAATTGAAAATCCAGTTCCGACCGTGGACAAATGAACATAAGACTGAGAACCCGTATAAACGTGAAGATTACAACCTATCCCAGTACCCACTAGCCCTCTGAGAAAAATGACAGGATTGAATTCACTGATTTTGGCTATCTTAATAGTTTTTTGGAATGACTTCATTGTTCGGGTCTCCGGAGCCTGGACCAAGCCACGATAGCTTTCAATCCATAGACAATGAAGACAAAGAATGCTCCAGCCACCAAACAGATAATCATCGGGATATAGGCCTCAGCGACAGCGAAGTAAATCCCGATCAACACCAGAACAAAGCAGAATACAATTGACAGGATCAAGGCAATGCCATCATAGTCGGACTGTGGACGGATTACTGGTGGCATGGCTTTCCCCTCCTGTAAATCCCACACAGAAGCCCTATTGTGAGGACTATCGCAATGATTGGGGCAAGGATGCACATTATGATAAGAACGGCGTAAAATGCCTTGTTCGGGCATGCTAGAATCCCCTCCCCAATCCAAGCGAAGAATCGATAGATTACATGGCAAAAGCCATAGAGCCAATTCCGCTTCTCTTCTGGACCCACGACCATTATCTCCTCTTCGATTATTCCACCCCCTTACAGATTTCACAATCCACTCTTTTTTCCCTCAAGAGTACCCTTGACTCACTATCAAGGAATAATTCATAGAAATTCCAGCTCATATTCCAGTTCATAAGAAGGGAGACTACCGCATATGTGACAATGCCAATAATGGCCGTGTGGATATAAATCACAGATGGTTCTCGGCACTCCTCTTTTGTGTTCTTCTTTAACGAGTTGATGCAGTTAAAGCAAGCCCTTCCATTTTGAATGAATACATAACCATTCAGTGTTGTTCTGGAAACTGCAGCGAATATCACAGGGATGTTGTGTTCCAAACCATATTCACTCGCTTGGCGTCTGGTTTCATCGTTATCGACAAGACAAACTATTAGGTTTGCATCTTTAATGGCGTCTGGATAGTCTCTTATCATACTACCTAAATCCATGGGATATGCTTCTAATAACGATGGGGCTGTACACACCTTTTTGAGATTTTCAAGCATACCAAATGCCTTGTTTTGGAACCTCTGGCTTAAATAAAAAGGTTGGGTATGCATGTTATGAAGATTAATAGTATCAAAATCACAGAATACAAGATGATTTGCACCAAGTCTGGCCACCTTTTCAAGGGTTTCTCCTCCAAGACCACCAACACCAACGAAAACTAACTTAGCACCCTTCAAAGCATCCTGGTTCCATCCATTAATTAAAGTATGCCTGTCATGAGCATCCTGCTCTCCCATCTCGGTGGGGGCCATCCCTGGAGCCCTAATTAACATCTTGGATACGGTAGGTTCTGTCATCTACTTTCACCACCTCTTTTCCGTTTATCGTTCCGTAAATCTCTATCTCAAACTTATCATCAGAGCTGAAAAATCTGAAATAGCCACCTTTCACAAAGATTATTCCAATTACTGGATAGCACATCTCCATGTCCTTGTGGTTCCTTAAGTCAATGCTTGATGGCTGTGTTGCTCCAGGTCCACTTCCGGGATGTCTATGTCCCTGAATGACGATGGAGTGTAGGTAGTCATCAAGTTGGGAATAAGTATTATTTATCGATCTCCTATCTCCTTTGACATAAATACTACTTCTCTGACTCATCCCCAGCTTGAGAATTTCTGTTGGGACAATAGTATTGGTCTTCTCATCCACAACCCCAGTACATTGGCACATCTTCTCAATTTCATCATCTTCAACAAGATAGTCGAATAAATCGTGGATTAATTTTGATGACATCAGATATCGAGGAAATTCTGAATCTTCCAATCCATCCATCTTCCTAATATTGGATATTTGCTGCTCTGTTCCATACAGATGCTTTAAAACATTGTGAAAAAAGTCGGCCTCTTCCTTTCCTTCCTCACAAGCTTTGGTGTATAGGCTCAGGAATTCCTTTCGTATTGATTTCGAATCTTTAATCAGTGTTTTGGTTTTTTTCTTGTCTACTATGATTTCCTTTTTCATGAGCATACCTCCGTATCGTTCAGATACTCTTCGACTTTGCGAATTAGTGTGAGTGGATTGTTTCCAGCACCTTTTGCGAAATGACAATGATACCACCCATCGATAGCTATGGAAAAGCAATGACTATGCCTTCCAGAGAAAATGTTTGGTGGGGGATCCTTGATGTAATATCGTGGAAACAAGCTCCATTTTCTGCTCATCTTGCCTTGATATTTCCTCCCCGCCCATGTTGTGTAAAATCCAGCATATCCTTCATCAGTTGGGAACCACTCAATGTTTGCCATTTCCGCTTGTGCGCCAATCAATTCTGCAGGCTCAACTGATACTTCCAACCTGGGCATTGCCTGAGGGGGCTGGACATAACTGAAAGGCTGTGGGCCAACTTCCAACGGGGGCATGGACCATGAGTTCGTAACTTCTATCTTGTTTTCTTCCTCAACAGAAAAAAAAAGGGAGGAGATTTTCTCCCCCAGCCAGCCCAACTCTGACTCGGGAGAAATCTCCAATTTTTCATGTTCTTCTAGCAACCCGTGAAGATCTTGACCATCCTTCAGAAAGGTCTTTGTTGAAACCCTATAAACCTGATATGTCTGGGGGACATTAATCACCCTTTTCACATCAGCTGGGGTTGTTTTTTCTTTTATATTTAGGTCCTTCACTACCGGGCTTCCGGTTCCTAGTATTTTTGCTGTTATTTTCTTTGTCATGTTTCCATGCTCCTGAGGTTTTCCCTCATAACATAAGCGAAAATAGAGTATATATCTGAGCATAATTTGTCCTAAACATTGGAGAGAGAATGAGAGAAATTATAGCATAAATGGGGGAGAAATTTCTAAAAACTCACCTTCTTCAAGTAATTTGAAAATATCTTGGTTATAATTTAACATGATTTCGGTCTTGCATCTATAAACATTGTAGTATTGTGTTAGTTTAAATACCCTTTTTAAATCTCTAACAGTTGCACCTTTTTGTAATCTTACATCTTTCCATGTGAGGAGGCCCAATCTTACAAATTTCACTGTTATTTTCTTTGTGATTATATCAACTCCCGAGGTTTGTCACCTCAAGCTTAGGCATGACCTTCAATGACTATATCCAAAACGATTTGTCCCACAAATCAGGGAGAGAATTGGGGATAACATCTGGATTCACGCAGGACCCTAATTAAATGCTCAAGCAAAATTATACGTCACGTTTAGTATCCAATAATTAATACGTCAAAGTGTCGTTATTTCTCTCTAGCCAATGCCTTTGGGTCCCGGCTCTCTGAAATGAATTCAATTTCATTATTCAAGATTGTCATGAAACCAATATCGATTAGAAATTCAATATCGTCCTCCAAGTTCACTATCTTGTTTTTTGCATTGGAAATAGACTTGGAAACACTCGCATCGGACACCTTAAAGTGTTTCCCTATGTCTTTGACCCTCTTTCCAGCTTTCAACATTCTCATGATTTCTCTTTCTCGTTCAGTTAAAAAACTCATATTATCACAAGAAACCTGATAAGTGATTGCGTTAATTAGGCGTGTTGAACACATTAATCTAATTAACCTAAATAGGCAAAGTCTTTTATATCCCAAATTCTATGTTCCGAAAGCAAATCTTAGAGGAAGTAGATGAAGAGAGTTGTCGTGATAATCCTTGTGAGCTTGCTGCTACTAACGTCTTTGATAACTTATAATGTAAATGCCCAGGGGGATTCTTGGACTACTAAACAATCAATGCAATATACTAGAAGAGGTCTGGGTCTGGCAGTTGTTAATGAAGGTATTTACGCTTTGGGTGGTGTAAAAGATGGAGCACATACTACAATAATTGAGAAATATGACCCTGAATTAGACATATGGACATTAAAAGGCAATATGCTTGGGGGTTTTTACAGAGCTGGTGTTGCGGTAGTTAATAATTTAATATACTGTATCGGGATAAATAGTAATTTAGTACAAATATATAATCCTGAAACAGAAATTTGGAGCAATGGAACTAATATGCCCACTCCACGTCATTCTTTTGCTACGGCAGTAATTGATAATAAAATATATTGCATCGGTGGCGAAGCAGCAGGGGGGGATTGGTTAGATACGATTGAAGTCTATGATACTGGTTCAAATAGTTGGAGTACAAAATCACCAATGCCAACGAAGAGAAGAGGATTATCTTCAGGTGTGATTGATAATAAAATTATTGCAATCGGAGGATTTACTGGTAATTATCCTTATGAAAACACTGGAATTGTTGAGATTTATGATCCAAATACCAATTCTTGGGATTTAAAAAGCTCAATGCCAACACCAAGAGAGTACTTTGGCCTTGCTGTTATTAATAATTCAATATATACGATTGGCGGGGATCAAAACTCACCAACTGGCGTTAATTATCAAGTAGTAAATAAAGTTGAGATATATGATTATGATACAGACACATGGTCGCAGGGAACACCGCTTCCGACACCCCGGACTCAACTTGGTGTTGTAGAATTGGGAGGAAAAATCTATGCAATTGGTGGGGCCTCGACAACTTATAGTAGTGAAACCTACACGACCTTTTATGAATATTCGAAAAATGAAGTTTACACACCATATGAGCCAGACCCCATCTCAGCCCCAAGTGTACCATTAAATCTTCAAGCAACAGCTGGTGATGGAAAAGTTATTTTGGATTGGTCAGCCCCTGCATCGGACGGTGGTGCTAGTATAACGAATTATAAAATATATCGTGGCATAACTACTGGGGGAGAAACACTTCATACAACAGTAGATAATGTGTTAACCTACACAGATTTGTCAGTTACCAACGGTCATATTTACTATTACAAAGTTAGTGCTATCAATTCTGTGGGAGAGGGGACAAAATCAAATTCAGTTAGTGCAACACCTATTACTGGAACAACAGCGCCTTCTGCACCAGGCAATCTTCAGGCGACTGCTGGCGATGGACAGGTTACACTTACATGGGCTGTTCCAAGCTCCGATGGTGGATTAACTATTACAAATTATAAGATTTATCGTGGAGCTTCATCAGGAATAGAAACTTACCTTACAAACACGGAGAATGTACTAATTTACACAGATACTTCTGTCACCAATGACCAAACATATTACTACAAAGTCCGTGCTATAAACAGCGTAGGTGAAGGGGCCTTTTCTAATGAAGTATCTGCCACGCCAACTGCTACCGATTCTGCTCAGGACGGCTTGCTAGATAGTGATGATGATTCTAGTGATGATATTTTCACTACCTCCCTATTCTGGCTTGTCATATTGGTTGGTGTTGCTGCAGTGATTGGTATTGGACTATATTCCCGAATGAAGAAACCGCCAGAAAAAGAAAGTGATGAGCAAAGTTCCCCGGAAGAGTAGTCGGTCTCATTTAGGTGTGGTTTGGAGAGGGTTCCTCTCCATCAACTGTCATTTCCTGGTTTTGTTGATTTGCTTGCAAATCAGCTTTTGCCTGGACAAAAGCGAACAGTCTAACGCCTACTGTGGGTGTTGAATATCTAGAATGCATCTTATAACTGAATATGAAGTTTAGGGATAAAGAGGACGTTTTGCGGTTTTTCATTATTTTTCGATTTATGGTGCTTGGCGACGGAACCATTCAAATTCATCGATACCTACCCTTGATGTATTAGCCGCAACATGATGGGCAATTGCTAGAGCTTTGTTATTTCTGAGTTCAGCAATCCATTGATAATTTTTCCTTTTAGATTTGACTCGCCATTTATTTTTACAAAATTTAGCGCGAATGCGATCATTCTTATCAGGGAAGAATGGAATTGTCAATAGTTCTATTTTTCTATTTTTTCCTCTGAAAACTAGAGGTTCAATTTCCCCTTTTTGTGTCTCAACGTAAATGTCTGCGTTATCTTTTTTCCCAGGGTAAAGATGTAAAAAGAGAAATTCTACCTTTTCTTCTTTTTCTAAACGTATGCAGTCACAAAGTGGAGTAAGACAAAGGAACCAATCATCAACTAAATCATTGTGGTCTTTTTTTCGCACTTTAAGAATGCTACCTAATTTAATAGTCGGGCCATGCTGTTCATCAATATATGGGCGACTTACAGTATCCCGAGTTGTACAGTTTAAACGCGATAATTCTTTGCACCCATTGATAGCTTCTTTTGATGTAGAATACAATGTTTCAGCAAAACGTGTTTCTACAGGAGGTTTGCATCCCTTAATACGTTCCAATTTATTTTGTTTGATATATTTTTTCGCGTCTGTTAAAGTAATGTCTTCATCCTCATCATTTTTCAGAATCTCTCCTGCATCATACTTAGCTTGAATCCAATTAGTTGCATATTCTTTTTTAATATTCGTTACCTCCTCTTTTTTGGATAGTTGCCCATTTAATATACAATTTTCAATTGTTTTTACCGAAAGTGAACTGTTACAGTACGGAAATTTCTTTTCATCACCTGCTTTTTGTATTAACCACTCCTTTATCCCGTTTCTATCAACGAATTGCCGTGCTTTTGCATCCGATTGAATAACTGTTTCAATTTCACTTGTAATCAGGTTCATGGCAAAGTCAACACTGTCTGAAGGTTCGAGAAGAAAGGCACGATGCAGACAATAGGCTCCGTCAAGATTTCTGTTCAATATCGAGAGTAGTGCATGAGTTTTTTCCCTCATAGCAGCAATACTGTGTAATGTGACACCAGGAATTATGCCTTTCATCAGTTCGACGTATTCCAAAATGATATTATTAGGTAAATCGCTGAATGGGACAATTCGAGCTTCTTCAGGTGGGTTTTTAGTTTTTTCTTTATTGAGAATAACGATTCGAAGACAATCATTTGCTATAGTGAGCTGTTTTTTGTCCATCCTCAGGATGCCATCGTATACATCGTCAGCATCTTCTTTTAAGTCCTTGAGCATCTGGTCGACATAGTTATGGGATGTGTACACAACTATGAGTCGCATTCGACCACCTTTGCTCTTATCTTCTTTCATTACCTGTTTAATGATGTCGCGAGGAAGCGTTATATTTTTTTTATCGAGAACCCAATCAAGGACAAGGATATCAGCGGATGTTGCCAATTTTACTGCTCGTTCACACGATGACTCCTCGTGTTTAGGGCGTTGGATACAACATGTGATACCCATATCCGCAAAAGCATTGATCACAACCTTTGCATCAAGCTGACCGAGATTATCGTCATTGTCTTCAGGTCCTTTTTCAGTTGATGGAGATTCTTGTTCAAGGATGTCCGTCGTGAGACCATTAGCAGGGGGTGTTAGTGTTTTTGTTTTATCTTTGTCATCATCTGATTGTGAATTATTATCGTATGTTGCCATATCATCGATGATAGCGACAGTTTGTATGAATCGCTCGACCGCTTCTTTGCACATTTCATCGAAACTACTCATCAGATTCCTCCTGTTTCCCTGATCCAAACACGATTCTGAATATCGGTCTCACGTTCTTGCCACTTTCTTCCAGAACGAGATCTAACCCCTCTCTTCTTAGGATTTCGCGTGATATGTACAGGCCCATTCCCCTGCCATTTTTCTTTTCCGAATAACCAAAATCGAAAATTCGATCGGCTATTCTTCGTTTTATGCCAGGTCCAGAATTGCTAACAAACAGACCGTTGTCATCCGCGTCAAGTCGGATTTCTTTTTTAGTATCACCTATTCGAGGTCTTCCCTCTGCGTCTTTGGTAATCCAATATATGGCGTTATCTACTATGTTCACGAAGCACGGATATATTGTCGATGGGTATGTGCATATTATAGCATTATCAAATTTCCGTGTGGCTTTGATTTTGATGTTGTGCCGTGCCAATCGGTCTTCGAATAGTCTTTGCAGGTAATAACGAATCTCCTGCCCAGGTATGTCCATTTTTTTACGCTGGAGCCGTCTGTCAAATGGTTTGAATACATTCATATATTCATCAAAGTGCTCAAAATTGATTCGAATATTTTGATATATTTCATCGATTTGGGGATTTGTGACGGCCCAGGCACGTAATTGTTTAATGTAGTCATGCATCATTTTGACAGTGCTTGAGAATTCATGTTGTACAATGCCAACTGCGGTGCCAATCTGGGCTAATTCAGCATATTGGTCAATTTGATTTTTGAAGGAGTCTACTCTTTCTTCTAAAGCGATGGTCACATCCGAGATAGACTCGTCGTTTGCCAATGCTTCGTTAAGCATGGTAAGTTGGTCACGGACGCTTTCCAATCCTTTAAGTTCCTTTGTAGAAGAAGATTCCAATTTGCGCGCAAGTTCTGTTTGGTATTTTTCTTGTTCGGCATCCGATAATGTAGAGAGGTCCATTTGTTCGAATTCAATCAGTGTTTCTTTCAAAGTATTTTGTAAAGCTTCCATATGTTCTTTAATTTCAACGAGGACTGTGTCTTGGAGGCTTTTTACCTCGTCGGTTGTTTCCGTTCTCATTCGTTTTGCATCGCTTTCAGTCTGCTTCTTCATCTCTTGTAACATTTGATCGATACGCCGTCGTTTGTCAACGTAACTGGATAATGATGCGAAAGCTTTGTTTATTTCATTTTGCAGATGTTTTTCCAATATTTTGAAATGTTTATTTTCGAGTTCCTCGGCTTCTTTCATGTAAGCATTCCAGTTATCTTGCTGATTTTTGGTAAGTCCCATCCCTCGTGGTCGGGTGATGGAGTATCGTTTGCGAAGGTCAGCAATTTCTGTCCTAAGTGTTGCCTCAATTTTCAAAAGTATTCTTCCAGCCTCTTCGGGATTGCTTTCTATCTGTGCACTGACAGACTTGAGCTTCGCTTCTATACTGTCCTTGATATTGTTAACTTCGTAGGTAGGTTTAGAGTTCTCAATTTTCTGGAAAAAATTACCAAGTTCAGAAGCAAAATTTTGTTTTTTATTCGATATTCGTTTCTCACGTTGTTTTAGAAGTATGTCCTGTCTATCAAGTTCAATTTTTATTCGCCAAAAATCATCTGCAAGGTTGCTTCCTTTGCGGAAATATTCGCGTACGACCTCGACGAGAAAGTTCTGGACTAATTCTCGCACTTGGCGGAAAGCCGCATTTTCCATGAACCCCTCGCGACCCGCTTTCTCGATAAGCCCAGGATTCGCCTCTTTTTTTATCTCGACAACCCCGAATATGCGTCTATAGCTGAAAAAATAATCCTTTGCTGCCAGGTTGCGACGACGTTCTACACCCAGCCAATCATAGTCTGAATTACCATAAGGTAGAATTCGAATTCCGTCGCGGTACACGTAAACTCCACCAATTTGGTTCAGTTTGTTTGTGATTGGGCCATATATCTCTGGTGGGAGGCGTGATTCTCTTTGCAATCCTTGCACGTACGCCATTTTCAGCCGAAATGGTCCGCAGCTTGTTGGCTTCCCTCTCGCTCCGTTCCAAGGGAGAACGTATTTTATTGGCTTTCCACCGTAAATTGAGATTGTACCATCGAATTGTCCGAATTCGTTGAATACCCCATCGAACTGGTGATCTGCTGATTTGAAATCGCCGGGTGTGAAGAACTCTATATCTGGGTCGACTAAGTCGTGTATGCTACCATCCATTCGATGGTCTCGGAAGGTGATTCGCACGGCGGGAACTGGTGCATCGGGTGTCATGGTGTTGCAAAACCCAATGAGATTTTTCTTTAATGGTGGAGCGAATAATTTGGTATCCCCACCTCCATCTATATCTGTTTCAAGGATGGAATCCACGGGGTGGATGAAAAAATGGGTTCCTCGTCCATTTGCAAGTGACAATCCTTCTAACCGTTTTGAAAGAACATCAGGGGCAATTTTAAAGCTTTCCAAATCATGAAGAATAGAAATACGTGTAGTTTCAGGAAATTTATTTCCAAGTTTATTTACATTTTTACGAACACTCTCAACCAATTTGTCGACAAATTTGCGATTGGGCAAAACATTTTCCGACCATGTTTCAACTGGTATTTCGATTTCGCTCAGGTCAAGACCCGGAATTTCAAACAACCCCCAATGTATGAAGCATGCTACGATGTCATGCAAAACACCATCCCGTTCTGCCCTGGTTAAAACCAAAACCTGTTTTCCGATTGCGGCTATGGAAAGTCTGCCTATTCCTTTTTCACCGAGAATTGATCTCAAAGGTTTATTCGGGTCACGATAAGGTGGAATTATTCCACTTAATTCCAATTTACTTTCCGTACCTATTGTGAGCCATCTCAGTTCGAACTCATCCTTGGTCATTCCTATACCATCATCTCTTATAAGCAGCGATTTGTCTTGTCGGAAGTAGTCAACCTCCGCATAATCAGCATAAGCATCATGTGCATTTTTTAAAATTTCGTGTAATGCAGTCGGGATTCCTGCAATCTGTTGCCGACCAAGCATATCAACTGCTCTTGCTCTGACTCTAATTTTTGCCATCTAATCCCTCCGACTGGATTCCCTCAAAGATTCGGCAATTGCATGTCCGATAGTCCGAACAAATTCCACAGGTACTGCATTACCAATCTGACGTGCTATCTCTGACGGGCAACCTTCATATTGGTGATTATCGGGAAAAGTTTGAAGTCTTGCAGCCTCCCTAATGGTGATTGCTCTATCATCACGTGGATGTAGGAATCTGCCTCGTGTCACATCCGTGCATCCCGTAGTCAAAGTAGGGGCAACATCGTTCCAAGTCATTCGACCATATACATCTGGGTGACCTTTATGTCCTTTGTGACAATTCAATTCCAAATCAGGAGGCAGGTCAAACCGCGATCCGCCATCTTTTTTTATGTAAGCGAATCGCCTAAGAGCGATGGGTTTGTGTTTTCGTGCAAAATGGAGCCGATCATTTTCACTTACTTCTCCAGATGAGAGAGAAGGTAAGTCACCTATCGCATCTTTCACGGTAATTCGTTGGCCTTTCGGCGAGGTTGGATTAGGTAAGGTAGGTAGTGTCTTTTTCTCATTTGTTACCATCATTATACACCTCTGTCGACGTTGTGGTACTCCATAATCCGCGGCATCAACGCTGATAGGTCCAAGCCAATATTTATACCCGAGCTTTTTCAAATCAATTTTAAGTGTTTTTATAATGCCGGAATGTTTAGATGCAATAATGCCCTTAACATTTTCAAAAAAAATCAATTTAGGTTTCAAAATTTCCGCGAAACGACTTGCCTGAAGTATTAAATCCATTCTCTCATCCGAGTTTTTTATATTATTCTGACTGCTGAACGGTTGGCAGGGGGCACAGACTACCATAAGATCTATGTCTTGATCGCCAACAACTTGAAGAATTGTCGTTGGGTCTAATTTAGTAATATCTTCTTCAAAGAAGTGGACGTCTGGATGATTAGTAACATATGATGCAGAAGCATACTGATTGTTATCTACTGCGGCAATGACTTTAAAATGGCTTTTAAGTCCTTGTGTAACTCCTCCACAACCGCAGAATAAATCTATTGCAGTGAAATTTGGCGTGGATTTATGTTGGGTATTTTCCATCTCAATCACTGATTCTTTTCCTCCTTCATTTGATATTCCATCATAATCTCAAATTGTCTAGAAATAATCCAACCCTTCTTCTTGCAGAACTTTCGATATTTATTGTATAAATCCTCATCGACATTCAAAGTTACGTTTTTTGAAGGCATATAATCACATTCAACCCCACATATTATTAAATGTATTTATTTGTTTCTTGCGGAACTTCTTCTACTAAGTTATAATTCAGATAATAAATACACTTCCTTAAATTTATTCAATTCGTTCATACATCTCTCATACTCTTTAGTAGCTTCCTCAACCTCTTTCACATTTATTATCTTTGAAGCAGCATTCATTCGATCTAAAGCTGCTACCGATTTCGTAATAATGCCAGATAAATTCGTGTGTAGCTCTTCCTTACTTGGTGGAACTACTACGCCATTTAATTTGATACTCAAATCAAAATTGAGGTCTCTAATTATTTGGAATTTTTCCATCATAACAATTGGTTTCTTTCTGTCTTCATCAGTAATATCAATCATATTATTTGTTAGATTGTCAAACATTTTCGCTAATTCATTTCTCCAATTCTCAATCAAAAAATGTGGAACTGTGCCTGGAATTTCCTGTTCAATTAAGCCAAGCAATCGTTTGTATATCTCTCCAAGTTCGACAATAAGAGGTGGGCTGATTATCCTATTATGGCTCTCCTCTCTCCTGATAATATTTAGTCTATCCATATCTGATGTAAAATCATTTTCATCCCTGAATATATGATTAAAATCAGACCAGTTTTCCAAGATTATGACTTTTAAAGATGGAAGATAGGTGTAATCAATTAATTCATCCCCATTTGGTAAAGTCGTTACTCCATATTTGTTTGAATAAACACTCTCTGCACTTTTTCTACTTTTATTATGTATACTGTTCCACCAATCGTTCCCCTCTCTATTCTGAAGGACATGGATTATAACATTTCGCAATCCTTTCTCTACTCTCGATATCATATTCTTAGCTTGAGATAACCTGGTTTCATCGGTATTGTCTTGAAATAGTGAATGCATTAACCATTCCACAGACTGTCCATTTCTAGCAAAACGTGCGGATTCTTTCGAAGAAACCACATACATGATTTCATTGTTATTGTCATCAATACCCCTCACTGCAAAGTGTGTAATTCCAAAATCCCCTATCTTATCTTCCCCATCAAAAAGACTAGAAAGGTAAGCAATTATTTGGCCTGATTCAATTTTTATTCCCATAGGATCTTTTGAATATAGTCCTATAGTGGCTACAATAATCCCATTCATCATATCTATACCTTTAATTACCACTCTTTTTGTAGAATCACCTGCAGATTCTAAAGTAGAAATATGCAAGCTAGCAGCGTTGATTATTGTTTTCAATGTTATTTTTGTAGTTCCTGCACCCTTATCTAAATCGTGTAATAAACAGCATTTTTTATATTTCTTACCGGATCCACAAGGACATGGCTTGTTTCTACCAATCTTCTTAGTCATATTATCTCTATCCTTCACAATTTCCTCTTATGGAGATGACTATAATTCATCCATATTTAAAGCGTTATTCAAATAGCAACCAACATGTTAAAAACTACTATGACGCCTATCAGAGGTGCTACATACATTATTAACTAAACTAATCTCTATTATGCGAAATTTAAAGGCGCTATCTAGAGGTATACTACAACTTAGAAGATAAAATCAATTGATATATCCCTTTAAATTATCAACCTGGCTCATATCTTTTATTTCAACAACAGTATATCCCAGTGCTCTCAATTTGTCTCTCTTCACTTCGTCCGATTTCTTCACATGCTCCTTCTCATGATCTGGGCCATCCACGAATATTGCTATATTTGGCTTATAGAAAAAGTCCGGTTTAGCAATTGGAACTGATTCCGAGTCATAGATTATCTTCTGGCCATCGTCAGGTAGGCGGATACCAATTTCCACAATTTTATTCAACACGGCTTTCTCGAAACCAGAATCACATTTATCATACAATTCCTGGAATCTATCCTCTTCAATGCCCTTTTGTATTCGCAAATCAATGTAATCCTTCAGGAAATCGAGTGCCAGAGTTCTGTCCAATAGAGCGTGTTCAATTTGATTGTAATAACTCAATAGGCATTCATAACAGGCTCGTTGGCACCCCTCTGGTTCCCCCTCATGAAGTATCTCTCTGGCCCTCAATAGAATATCCTTTAGACGTGCTTCTTCGGTGAGGGCCTTGACAACCCCAATTCCACCTTCAACTTTCTCATAAATCAGAATCTTGTATTCACCTTCCCTTTCTGGGTTTGGCTTTATCATTCCTTTGACTTCGCTTTCTTCTATGTTCAAGCTTATCTGGAGCCCCTGGAGAATCGCTCCTTTTACTGATAAATAGAAGGCTTCTCGGGATTCGGGAGGTAGGTTCTTTGGATAAGGGATGTCTAAGGTCACTACGTCATGCAATCCATGGGCAAACAAGAAAATCCCTTTGATTATATCATCATCCGAGGCATTCCTGGGACACTGGTCGTAGCCCTCTTCCAGGTGCTTGTTCCCACGTTCACCGAATAGCCACTTATTACAAGCATTACAGAATACGAACCCAGCCTCTTGGCCCTCAGCCTCATCTTCGCTTCGGTTGGTCCCCTGGTTCACGATTATTATTTTTCCATTATGTTCATAACTTATATCAAAACTGGTTTCACCGCTTGTAATTGTATAATTTTCTACGGTTGGGCCCCTTTCATAATGTGATGTGATGTTATAGCCCAGCCTCCTTCTTTCCTCCTCATCACTTGATATACGCTCAATTTTAGATCCGTACATATCAGGCATTTCCATTGTGTTGAGGTTGGGATGAATATTCTCAAATGTACTTCCGCATTCTGCACAGGCCGAAAGGGTCTTCGCCCTCTCTCCCAAATATGCTGAATCACAAGTGGGACAGATAATCATGGCCTCCCTCAGAGGCCTCATTTCTTCAGTCCTTGGCCTTGCTCTAATAATGCTGTATTTTTGATTCTTAAAGTACAATGTATTGCCAGGAGCGAATTCATAAAGAGCCATTATTTTATCTCTTGTTATCTCGTCATCGACATCACTCAATGATAACGTAGCAAATGAGGTGGGGAACCCAAAGCTCGGTAAGAAGCCCTGGCCTCTTAGATAATTGTAAGTCGAGAATCCCTTCTCGCCTTCGCGCATAGCCTTTAACTTTGCCTCTATCGCCATTCTCCTACTGGTATTCTTCTTTAAAGGTCCTTCTTTCTCACCCTGAATATTGAGCAATTTCAACTCTCTCAGCAGGTTTTTGTATTCGTTTCGCCAGTAATTGAATGTGTCATCGATTCCATCAGTAAACCCATCAATGGTTTCTTCGATAAATGAATTCGCAAACCATGATGGATATTTTTCCATCTCAGATGCGAACGCCTCATGTATTGAACCCAATATTCTAGATTTGGATGCTGTTACATGTTTTGTAATCTCTTCTCTCAAACTGTCATACATCTGGAAGTTCTCGCCCTCATGGTCTAGATTCAGTATCTCATAAGGCTTGCTTGGAAGCCTCATATTTGATTCTTCCAGTATCAAAGAATGCAGGTGTGTTTTGACCAGCTTCTGATTATCTATCATAAATCTTGGTGGTGTTATCTGACCAGCAATTATCTTCTCTGGATACTTGTAGAAATATTGGTCATGTGGCCCACGTCTCATCCCAACGCCACAGAATGTGGATATTATTGATGACTGCCCCTTCCTTCCAGCCCTTCCAGAACGCTGTGCGTAGTTACTGGGGCTGGGTGGAACATTTCTCATGTACACAGCAGACAGGTTGCCAATATCGATGCCCAATTCCATTGTTGGCGTACATATGATGGTGTTAAGCGAATCCGTTGGATTCTTGAATCTGTTCTCAATGTCCTTCCTCTCATTTCCCCCCACCTGACCACTATGTTCTTCTGCCTCTATCTTGACCGCCTCAATAAATGGCTTTGAATATAGTCTTCTGAAATAGTTATTCGAGAGGTCATCATCTATCAAATTAGTGCATCCAGATTCAGTGCATAAATCGAGTTCTTTGAAATGATACACTGCCCCGCATTTTCTGCATTTCTTATTAATGGGATCTGTGTTTGCTTCTAAGAGTATTGTCCCGGACTTTAGCACATGAATATTACCACACTTTTTTACAGTGTGGTTAGCCAAATATCCAACCCGAGTTAGGATATCGACCAATTCAAGGGCGATATCTTTTGACCTATCCAATTCAGTGCCCAAGACTTTTTTAATCCAGAGCACTAATCGGCTCCTGGCTGTTGTTATTCTCAAGATTCTAGCCCGACGATTTTTGTTGTCTGCCGATTCGCTATAACCCACAATGGCTCTACCAAATCTAGCAATATGGAAATGCGCTTCCTCATCAATCTTGTCGATGGTTTCAGTTTCAAAATTAATAAAATTCAATATGGATTCATGCTCAATTGCCTGTTGCTTTCTGAAGATATCGAAGAATCCAGAAAGAAAATCCTGCTTTCCCAAATCAGATAATCTAGACATTTCAGGAACCTTTGACCAAACCCCCTCATCGGCAGCTAACTTATCGATGCCACCATATGAAACTTTCAGGAGTCCAACATCCTCAAGGTTCTGTTGATTTTTGTGCTGGCTGGATCTTAAATCAACTATAACATTATACTGAAGATACCTTCGAAAGGCTCGTTCAGAAGCGGTATCTGGAATGTATTTGTTGTCCATGCTGGAGTATTTGGGCATGACATTCTCTTTCTCATACAGGTTGTATATCTCTGAACCGATATCAGCAATTTCCTTTGCTCCATTTTGAAATAACGATTGGAATAATCCACGCCTAAAATGTATCCGTTTCTGAAAATTGTTGATGTGAGCTGCTTGCAGTGCAGTATCTTGTCGATTGTCACTGAAGGCAATTATCTTCCTTTGGTCCTCTGGTAATTGTTCAAGGGTGGCTGCCAGAAGCACATCTGTGGCCGTGCTTCTCCCAACAGATCCAAAGGTGAAGAGCTTGTTGAACTCACGTCTTCGCCTGTCGAAATAGACTCCGCAACTTGGGCAGAATTGAAATGGGCTGGCTATTGTCGATACCTTTATTTTTCGATGACCGAAACACTCTTCAGGAGATGGGTCGAACTTGTTACATTCGGGGCAGTATTCACAATTGTGCGGAACCGATTCTTTATAAGAGTCCTTTAGACCGCCACCATCCTTGTACCAGTCCCCAGGGTAAGGTTGGTCCTCCTCTTTGAATTCATTGGGGTAGATGTAGATGTCCAGTCCTTCCTCGACCTCTGTATCAATGTCTCTCGGCAGTAATTCTCCATTCTCAAGCAGGGCAGCCCCATAATATTCCTGCCCGCAAGCACGGCAGAAATTAAGAGGGAATGTTATCCGTTCCCGGCCATTATTGATACAAGTGGGGCATATGGACTCACCCCGGTCATTTAGGTGTGGTTCATTTTCTGTTAAACAGCTGGAAATGGTTCTACCTTGAGAGAAGAAGGTGTGGAGCTTGGGAATAATCACACTCTGAATACCATCGTCTTTTTCCATGTCTGCGAGCGTTCCTATCAGAAATAAAGCTTTGACTTCGTTGATGCAGGCCTGAAGACTGGCTTCCGGCCTTAGTTTCTTTTGATACCGAATAACCAGCTCCTTAAATGACGATGTATGGTTTATTTCTTCTAAAATAAATTCAAATATCTTGGTCTGAATTAAATATGCTCCTAGATCGATTGGAGTGCTACAAGTTATAGAATCATCATTCGCCAAAGCCTTTAGTAGGGTGGTTGCGGATTCGATGCTTCCATCATAGCCAGATAGCAATTCTGAGGTTATGCTTGGTACGGGTGCAAATAGGGCCCCTGGTGGATTCTCACTTTCTTCATACATCTCACCGACTACTTCTTCTGAGTTGAATTTTTCACCAAAAAGCTCTGTGGCAAAATCAGCGACAATCTTGGCTCCATCCTCATTCTCTCCTGCTTGGACTGTAGCACTTGTCCCTATACAGGTAAGTTTTCCAATTGTTCCTGTGCGTTGTTTGACCCTTCTTATCAGGCATGCCACATCGGCCCCTTGCTGGCCAGTGTAAGTATGAACCTCATCCAGGACAAGGAACTTTAGATTTCCTATATGGGCATCTGGGAATAGATTCTTATCATCGAATCTTGAGAATATCAGGTCCAGCATGACATAGTTGGTCATTATGATGTCTGGTGGATTGGCTTGAATCTCTTCTCTCGATAAAACCTCAGAGTCCCAGGGCTCTTCACGCCCAGTGGTCTCACGGTATGTCCTCAATGCCTGATCCGGGCTCGTTTCTGTATCGCCTGTATAAAGTGATATCTTCAATCCAGTGCCGTGAAGCCTCCTTGAGAAATCATCATACTGGGAATTGGCCAGGGCGTTCATTGGATACACTATAATGGCTTTGATTCCTTTGAGCCCTTCCTCCTTCATTTTCAAACATGTGCTCACAATGGGTATGCCAAAACAAAAACTCTTTCCTGAACCAGTGCCAGTAGATACAATAGTGTTCTTTTGTTTCTCAAGTATGTATTTCACAGCCTCGCTCTGATGCATGTGAGGTTTTATCGGTGGTGAACCATCTTCGTCCAGATTAATTCTGAAGACCTTCAGAACCCCTGGATGCAACACCCCTGAATCAACTAACGACTTGAGAGAATCTCCTTTCTTGAAGTTCTTATTCAATTGAATATGTGGTTCTTTCCACAGAAGAGTTCCACCCTGGACCCGTTCCTCAACCCAGTCTTTAATAGTTGGATTCTTAAACTTCTGAAAACTAAAGACGTATCTCTTGTACTCTTCCTGGATATTCTCTAGGGCCTCAAATGGATTCATGGAATCACCTCTTCAATTTCATCATAGAAGGATAAACACATTCTTTTAGTTAAAAATTCGCCATATTCATTTTCGTCATTTGTCTTAATCATATTGAATTGAGAAAGGATATAATCATATTCCTCTCGGTTAAGATTATATAAATGAGCAATGATAGCATCAACGAAACAAATATCTTTTTTTCGCTTTAAACTATCATATACTATTGGCTCAGATTTACCTATATGCTTAAAAAAGGGAGTTAAAGACTCATCATTGTAAAGAAAATTCGGAGCCACATCTAACACAAATTCTTCTGCTGGCTTCACGATTCCCTTATGATTAATGATTCTTTGAAATTCAATGGGTTTTACTACACTAACTTGAGCTACAATAAATTTATTAATATTTCCAGTAGCCATTTTTTGCCTTAATACAAAATCAAATGGTAAAGAATTGTATACAGTTGTGAATAAAATCATTCGCTTAGCTCTTTCAGTGTTATCCTCGCCTCTGAATATAAAGAGAGGGCAACCATTACTAGCAGCACTTAATGGAGCAATAGTACCAATGGATACTCGTGCATTTGTCATAGGTTGCGAAGCATTGCGAAATAAGAAGATAGCATCTTGTGGAATATTTTTGTTCTCACACAGATTAATCACATCCTTCTCTTCAACCCAATATCTCGCTTCGATTTGAAATCTCATATCCTGTTTTTGCTCTAATGATACACTTTTTGCCATTGCTTTGGTAACAAACCGCCGTTCACGAGGAACTCCAGTGAAAGTTCCATGTCTATGATCATAATTTGTAAACAATTTTCCCTCTAACAAAGGAAGATAGAGTTTATCTGATGCTTCATATGATCCGTAATAACTCTTTGAAAATCCATTTTCTTCCAGCCATTCTTTATCCTTAAATAATCCAGAATCAATGGTCATATCAAACATTCTAAAATACTCCAAATCCCAATAATTTGAAGGATTATCTTCGGTTTCATTAATTAAAACTGGATTCTTTTGATACATGCTCTTACATATCTCGACATCTTCCTTCTTGTGGAAAAGTGGACACGTAAGTGTATTAGGATTCATTCGTCTAATATCTTCAAAAGATAATCTATATCGTTTATCTTGATTGTGAAGATCCTCAAAGTTTTCATTTAATACTGATATTTCAAATTCTTCAGGTCCAGCCAAAGAAGATGCACAAGTAAATAATGAAAATCGCTCTATTGCTCCAACATCAGGAAATAGTTTTTCTTTATTTATAAAGTCATAAATAGAATCAATCCGTCTGTTTGAAACCATCTCCTGAAAGAAATATTTATTTGTGTCATCTGAAACTATTCCCGTCTTTAACACCATCCCAAAATATCCGCCTGAATTGGTGTACTGTGATGACAATTCAGCAAAAACCGAATATGTATTAACATCTCCCCGTCCAGCTAGAGGAAATCTGCCCGAATTTCTAACAAAATGATTATAGTTTTCAAACGTTTTCATTTCTAATCTATAAGTGTCATGAAGTAAAATATCATTTACTTTTTCACTTTCTTTCAACTTCTTAATCATCTTTTTCCTTTTTGCAGCTGTAGATGCCTCACTAATCTCTTGATTATATGGGGCGAAAAATTCTTTTTCTTGAAGTTTTATTTTGTCCCAGGGTGGATTTCCAATGATACAGCTGAAACCCGACTTGTCTTCTGAAAATATTTCCGGGAATTCCAAATGCCAATGGAAGAACCTATGTTCTTCAGCCAGCTTTCTAATCAATTCTAAAGTGCCCTCATCCACATCAGCTACACCATGGTCGTACATCTTGTCCAAAACTCTCGCAGTAGGCGGGTCGGGGGATTCAGAAGTCAAAGGCCAGAAGAAAGCAGATGTCCAAGTATCACACAGCAACTTATCAAGCTTGTAATCCTCGTTTGCCAATAGCTTCTCATATTCTGCTTTCTTGAGATTGATATCCTCGATAGAATCTTCTGGCAGGTCCTTCAACAAATCGAACTTATCTGTTTTGACTGCCTCTTCCTCCTCTTCCCAGCGGTCCAACGTTTTTATTTGCTTCTGTTTCTTATTGAGGGTCTTGATTTCACTTGCATATCCCTTATTATCCCCTTCGACAGGTGTGAAAGCTTCGTCTGGAATTCCATTTTCCAGCAAATCTGGAGTTGTACCAATTAATGAATTTCCACATTTGATGTGATAATCCAAAAAGTTTAATGGCATTTCTGAAACACATGCATTTATCCAGAGAGATACCTTAGCCAGTTCAACGGCCATTGGGTTCAAATCAACTCCATAAATACAATGCTGGAGTACATCACGTCTTGCTATCCTTTCTTCTTTATCTGGTGGATATTCGGTATCAGTTCTTATCTTAGCCAGCTCCTTTCCTAAGAAATTTGTGGCTGCAATGAGGAAAGCAGCACTCCCACAAGCGGGATCGCAGACATTGATGTCCAACAGAGCTTCCACTTTCTCATCTCTAGAACGCTTGCCTTTGAGCCGGTCTTCGAGGACTGGCTTCAATGCACTATTAATGAGTTCATTAACCAACCGTGGGTCTGTGTAATAGCTTCCGGTGGATTTCCTGGCAGCCCCCCGTGGGTCCAAAAAGAATGTTCTGGCCAGATATGTCCTATTATCAACTGCTACGTCTTCCGATAGTATCCTCGGTGTGTAGTCTAGAAGACTTTCATAAATCGAGCCAATCTCTTCAACACCCAGATCAACGTAACTTATCCTCTGTAATGTTCTCTCGGCCTCAAAATATGTAAGATACCTGATAGCTTGAAGTAGATGGGAATTTTCACAATTCAACTTTTCCAGGGTCTTGATTTTGGAATTGTCAAAAAGACCGCCATTGTATCCGAATATATTGACCCGCTTATCTTCCACACCCTGTCCTATCATGTTAAAGGTTACCAGAAGCCCCTGCCAGACATCTTTATGGGTGTCTCTTTTCTTAGCTTTCTCAGCTCGTTCCCTGAGCTTGGTAATGCTATAAGCCTCGGCGTAGAGGGAGCCCCTAGTTGGGAGCATTCCTCTCTGTTCAGCGAACATGAGGAACATTATTCGATAAACAACGTGTAAAATCTCTTGGTAATATTTCTGGCATTCCTCTGGGTCTTCAATGAATTTGTCGATTAGTTCCTTGGTCAGGAAGCCGTTTCCAAGAAGTTCGATTGAGGATTTCACATTCTCTCGGAGGTCGTCCCCAATCTTTTCTCCAGCAGCTAGGCTCTTCTTGTAGAAGTGTTCAAGTGGCGAAATTCCATCCCCGTCAGGGACAAATCGGCTCGGGTGTACCAGACGATACAGAGCATAGAAATCAGAGAAGCTCCTCTCCTCGAATATACCCTCTAGGTCGAATTCAATGTAACCTTTAGTGTAAGTGTGATGATAGTCTCTGAGTAGTCTCAGTATGCGACCATTTGTCACAATGGCCCACTGGTCTTCTTTTGTTTCATTGAGATATATCTGAACATCATCATGAGGGCTCTTGATGCCACGCTTTTGGGACGGGCGCTCATCAAGATTCTGGCCTGGCTCGACAGTATGGATTATCGGCGCATGCTTCCAGCTTCCTCCGCGGTGTGAGAGTGGAATCTTAACATCATTTACGTTAGAAACCAAAGTATCGCTTTTCAGGAAAACAGGCTCGTAGCCCAGTGCTTCGAGCAATGGAATAATCCATCGCATACGTGCTTTTGATGCATCATATTTCTCAATGAAAATGGAAACAGAATGCCACTTTTCAAGCAGGTCAATCCAGGCCTTAGAAACCAGCATTTCTAAATCTGCTGGGTTGGGTGCTGGACGGTCATCGTAAGCAAATGTATTTGCTTTTACATATGGCTCATTTATATCCCTGTTCTTAAGCTTGTCAATAAACTGGGTTGTCAAAAGGCCACCGCTGGGGTGTATATGAAATGCAGATTTTTCACGCATTTACGCCCCTCCAGGAATTGGGAAATAAAGAGTCACGGTTAAGAGGTCTATTGATGCTATCTTGATGTTGTCAATTCCCTTTGCCCATTCTGCAGAGCCTTCTTTCTCAAGCCTCTCTTTCAACCGCCGTCTTTCCAAGCATAAATTTCTACGCCTCTGTTCAATGGTATCCCCAAAAGAATCCCCAGAAATGCCAGATAGTGCCTTTTGTAATGTGTCCTTAACTGTTATTTCGCTTTGGGTTGTGCGCTCGGGAGAAGAGTCGAGAATGAGGGTTAAAGAATTGTCGTCCAATGTTTCTTTTCCATAGACAGTTCGAGCTATCGGGACAATTTCTTCCAAGATTGAGATTGGTTTTGTAGCAACTGTGTACCGAACAAGGAGATGGTAGATTGCTGTTACCTCTTTAACAGATTTTGAAGTAATATATGCGGTTCGTTCATATCTTTCAGTGTCTTCGAAAGCCGAAGTTTTCAGGCGTTCGATTAATTGACGTACTAGCGGGTGGCCCAGGTCAATCAATCCGATTCGGGAACTCTTTGCTGAGCGATTGGGGTCGAATGAAATGTTCTTCATTTCTTTTTCAATGCCTGGGGCCAGGAGAGTGTCATCGGTTATTTCCAGATCATACAAGTCATTATGTTTTGTGATTTTTGTACTAAATCTGTTCAAAGCACTAATAATGAATTTCTCAATTTGCTCCTGATTGCCAAATTGCTTTCTGGTTTCTTCAAGCCTTTCCTGAACCTCCGCAAGGTCTAATTTAGTCTGGCCAAAGAAGGATTCTTCCTTTATTCGTTCAATGGTTTCATCTGACATCGGGTTGATTTCTACAGTGGCTTTATCACCTTTCTCGAACTCTAAAAGACTGGTTTGAGATTTATAAGGAATGTCCAAACCCATTTCTAAAATGAGGTCAATGACTGTTTGGTCGTCTCCAAAGAATGGTGGAGAAAAACCGTAGTCCTTGCGTATTTGTTCAGCTTTTTTCACAAGGACCTTCAGGATGGCTGCATCAAGAGGGTCTTCCATGTAAAATATCCGGATATAGACTTCGCTTTCTTTTTGTCCATATCGATCAATACGTCCATTCCTTTGTTCCAATCGGTTTGGGTTCCAGGGAATCTCATAGTGGATTAATTGAGATGAAAGATATTGCAAATCAATTCCCTCAGAAATACAATCCGTTGCAATCATTACGGCTTTTGCAGCATCCTCGAACTGAATGAATTTCTCTCTACGATGGGCTTCGGTCATTTCTCCATAAATAGTAACTATCCTGGTATCCTTGAAATCATTATCTTTTCCAATTTGTTTTTCTAGATAGTCCAGTGTGTCTTTGTACTTGGTAAAAATTATAAGTTTGGGATTGATTTTCAGACGATCTGAAAGTCTTGATTTCAACTCTCGAAGCTTCATGTCCCTAGCTGGCGTTATCTTTTTAGCACATTCCAAAGCCCCTTCCAATAAGGCCAGCTCCGTCGAACGAGATTCAGTTGTGCCAAAAATCTCTTTGTCGAGCTGGGTAGAGGCTTCCTCCTCACTAAGTTTTTCTCCAGTGTCCTCATCGAGGGCGGTTGCCTTTGCCTCTGAGAGAGTGAGTCCAGAGTCTTCGGCATGTTCATCTTCTGTTATCTTCCTGATTCTGTTTTGTAGCGATTTAATTAGTGCTGCTGGCGAACTTAATGCCCGTTTATGGAAGTGCATTATAGTCCAGCCAGCCATTAATTTCTTATGCCCCTGACCTTCCGCCTGTGCAACAGATGACAGATACTTTGTGAAATCATCTACTTTGTCAATAGCTTCTTTTTGCTGTGGTGATAGGAGTATTGAAATCTCTTTCTGATCTCTTTTTGGGAAGGGTACAACTCTCCCTCCAGAGGATTCAATCCATTCCATAACATCTTTCCTTCTCCTCTGGCAAACATAGTCTCTGGCCCTATCTTTTAATATGCGGGGATTGTGAACAGGCCCAGATGTGAGGTCCATGCCTAAGAACCCGAATAAACTTCCATAGCTATCTGAGTAACCGTTGTGCGGTGTAGCCGTAAGCAACAACAAATGTTTGCATTCTTTTGCGAGATCCCTTACGAACTCAAAACGCTTCATATCCACTTTCTGGCTTCTCTGCATCTGGTGTGGTTTTGCACAGTTGTGAGCTTCATCAACAACAACAATATCCCAGTCCTGCTCAAACACGTAATTTCTGGTGGGGTCGTTTTTTACATAATCCACAGAAGTAATCAATAAGTCATAATGTTCCCAGGGATTAGCTCCCGGAGGTAGCTCCCTCTCCATGCCTCGCCTGTGCCTGGTTGATATAATCCTTGCGTCAAGGTGGAAGAAATAATCCATTGAGTTTTTCCATTGTTCTCTAAGGTTTGCTGGACACACGACCAGAACCCTCTTTGCTCGATTTCTGGCCAGTAACTCTTTAATTATTAAGCCCGCCTCGATGGTTTTTCCTAATCCAACATCATCAGCAATCAACAGCCTAACCTTGGGCATATCCATTGACATGATTAATGGAACCAGCTGATATTCTTCAGGAATTACACGAGAGCGTTGAAGGCTGAGAATTGGGGCTGTGCTATGCAGTAAATCCAGTTTGTAAGCGTGATGCAGAAGCTTCTGCTGTGCATAGTTGCCAATCAAGTTTGGATTGGGTGCAGATAATTTCCCCGGTTTAATGTTCTCGAAAGGCATGAAGAACTTTTGTTGCTCAAAGATTAGGCCGTCTATTGGTGTGGCCTCCAAGATATCATCTATGATTGAATCAACACGCCACAATCGTGAACGCATTTCGATTATTTCTCCAGGATTAAATGAGCCTTCTCCAGACACGCACCTTACCCCCGCACTCTCACTTCCAGAGAGAACAAGCCTTACAGAGCCTCGAAGCAATACAGAAAAATAAACCTTTGCTGTTAATGTAGGATTAAATAAAATGGCGCATTATATTTAATAGAATCAAGTTGATAGGGGAACAATGAAAGTCGAACTCATGGATTTGCTTGATGGAAAAGTGCTGAAGTATTATTATGAATGCCCAGCCTGCACAAAATGGTTCAAGGAATTAAACCACCTTATGATGCATATGTGCTATAAACAAGATAAAAATCATGTCAACTGGAAATTAGCCCATGATATTACCAATGATGATTGTTTTCAAGTGTCCAAGAAATGGTTAAAGGGTTGTAGGGTGGATATGGTCGAATAGAAAAGACAGCACTCAAATTGAACGTTGGCTCACCTAGCAAAAGGGCATATTAGGCTTTATTGTAATCAAATATTACTAAGTTCATCAATGTGAATCAAAAGCATACGAAAACCTAATATCATGTTTCATTATACAGGTCTTCGGGAAGCAAAGGAAATTAGTAAGGCAAAATAAATGGGCAATGAATGATAGATTAGGATAAACTCTTCCCCACGACGGAGTGTTTCTCTCTCCAACCTGGCGTTAAAGCCAAGCACTCCGTTATTTTATTTTTCTGGTTTTTTGCACCCAGGACAAACATCGGAACCAGTGCCATACATGACCATTCGATTCCTATTGAAGGCCTGGCCGCAAACTTCACACATCAGCCAGATCATGGCTTCACCTGCCTATAATCATTCTCTCTAACAGCCCCTGCTTCCTTGACACCTGGGGCGCAGGTGTCTGAAACCTGAGAACTCATTTTCTCACTGGCTTTGTTCAGGAGAAAAGGTGTTCGCATCTCTGCAAAATTATACAATTGGAGGTCATCTTTAATATATCTAAAAATAATACATTTGTATGAAGCAAGGAAAGATACATTTTCGCCAAATAGGGCTTGAAAACGCAGTATTCGGATATTCATATGCTTTTTTATTTAGATATTACAAAGCTCATATGTTGCAACGTTTCATAGAAAATATGGAAGAGATAATACCAGAGATAGAAGAAGATAAACGTCCATCGTTAAAAAGGATGTATGAAGTTGAGGTTGTCATTAATACAGTCCAGTATGCTGCAGACTTAGCTGCAATAATCATTACTTTAAAAGAAGATATTCCAAATTTACAGAAGCGCTTAATGTCAATTCATGAAACAGGTTCTGGTTCTATATTGGAATTCTATCAAAACATCAAGAACAGGCCAATTGACTATTTCATTGATATATTTGGTTACACAAAAATTGATGATAACAAAGTAGAATCTCTCAACAAATCAGCAGAGAAATTACAAGCAAAACTGAATGAAATTGCTGAATTTTATATCCAGTATTATCCATTTTACACTTCTTACAAACATGGTTTGCGTATCTTTCCAATGAAAAACACAGAAACTAATGAAATAATGATTTTTGAGGCTAAGAAAGATTATACATACACTATATATGAATACGGTGGAAAATGGTATTCTAAATATCTAATCTTGACTCAAGATATATATGAAATATTTACCAGAATTATAGCAAAAAGGTTGCAATGGGAGATACCAGCAAAATCTATTGGAGCTAACTTTGAATCCTACTTGAGTGATAAGCCAGATGCCGAATCTCAATAATAGGGCAAAGCCCCAAATAGACAGCTTTGCGTTCGGTCAGATTAGCTAAGATGTCATTTGCGGGTTTGTTGTTAGCAGATGGAAGCGTTCCTGAGGGATGAGAAGAAAATTGATATTAGCGATATGTTTTTAACCATCCGTTCTATATTTTAACTATGAAGGTAATAGAACTTAGTATTGAAGAACAAGGCTTTAGGGTTCTGGATCCAGAAGAATTTTTCGGCCAGAATATTGATGATAATAAAAGCCATGATCCATTTTTTGGATCTTTCACAATTATCTGGAGATTTTTTCTACACCAAGGACGTTTTAGGGCTTGTGAATTAGTATGGGATTTAGCTTTGAAAATAGCATATGAATGGGAGGATAAACATGGTAAGAGAATCCATAAAGGAACCCCATACTACTTTTGGGGCGTAACCTGTATCTTAAATGGAGATCTAGAAAAAGGTTTCTTATTGATGCATCAAGCTTTAGAAGAAGATAAAATAACATATGGTGTTGATTCACCTACTACGCCTGCCTACTCTTTTGTAACTTTAGATTATGAGAAACAAGACCAGTTTTTTAAGCAAAAAGTTGAGGAAATCACAAATTTCATTGATGGAAAGCTGAATGTTTATCGTTCATCAAGGGAGGGAACATTGAATTTATCTGAATTTAAATCAAGGTTCTTAGAATTTGTTGCTTTAAGAGAGGTGGTCTTCTACTTCGCATTTGAATCGTTCCATCTTAAAAAGTTACTTGCAGAGATTGATCAAAGATTAACAAAAAATACCCTTAGTTCTTTGCTACAGGCAAATACAATATTTACTCTTTGTCTCATCATAGATAATGTTTTGAAACATAAGAATCCAGGTCAATGGAAATTTTCTGACCACTTGAAATTTCTTTCTACTCAATCTTCTTTAATCTTTAATGATCAAAAGATAGTAGAATTAAATGGTGCATTCAAGACCAATTTCTCTAACACAGTTCAAAACTTATTAAGTTCAGAGTATCGCTTCCAAGATGGGGCAGCCCTCCAACCCATTGAAGTGGATTTCGCACTTGTTTATGGTTTTAGAAACTTCGGAGCCCATAGGATAGAAGATCAACCCGTTATTTATCAAAACTTTGACAAAATATCTGAAAGAATTTTAAATGCTTTGTTTTTTTCCATTGAAGAAGTGTATCCATAATTTCACTATCTGACCTCAAATGTTCGGAAGTTCATTCTTTGAAACCGACATTACTCCGTGTTTAGCAAGTATGCCCAATATTTTCTCTGTCAGTTTCTCATTCTCCAGCTTAATTCTTTCATAATGTAGCTGTTGGTCCTGCTTCATCTTCTTACAGATTCCGCATTCATCTCCAATTGCTAAAACACTACCACAGCTCTTGCACCTATTCAATGTTGGCTGTTCTTGTTTTTTAGTTAGGCCATTGACCTTTAACTGTTCATTGTAAATGTCATCAGAAACAAGGTGAGAGTAAGTTCTCTCTATTTCACTGATGCTGACCCCATGTTTTTTTGATACTATAGAAATAGGAATTCCCGCTCTCAAGTCTAATGTGATTGATGTATGTCTCAAAATATGGAGATGAACTGGCTTGTTCTTAATGAAATTTGATGCCGCTTCCTTTAACCATTTTACCAGTCCATTGTAGCTCATACAGTTGTGATTACCGTTTTCATTTTTCTGAGGGCTAATAAAAACTGGACAATCAGGACTATCTCTATGTGGGTGCATATCATACCAGAGTCTGAGATCTGTCGCACTCCAAATCAGAAAATTTTCCCTCTGGACCGTCTTTGATCTTGAGATAAATATTTTCACATGGCCATTATCAAGAATTGTGATATCTTTAAGGCGCAGAGTTCCTGCTTCCTCGCACCGCGTTCCACACTCGGCCATAATACCAAGAAATGCACGTTGCATAGGGTTCTGTGAATAAGAGGGGAGTAACTTTCGTTCTTTATCGGTCCAGACATCTGCAGCATCTATTTTGGTTCTTATTTTATGAACCTTTATTTTCTTTGCTAGACGCTTATTTCCCATGAGGTTGTAATATCTCTTGAACGTTTGAGCTATGTTTTCTGCTGATCTCTTGGAATACGGTTCACCGTTTTGCTTTTTCATCTCTCCCGAGCGCATTTTATCAATCAAATTTTGTACATCATTGAAATTACACTGGCTCAAATCTTTTTCAATATTTTTACAGATTACAGATAACCTGAATAAATATATGTTAATCCGAGATAAAGAGAGATTTGGTTGTTTTTGTAATTTATCTACAAAGGCATAGATATTATCCTTATTCTTTCGAGATATCTGTTTAGAATTTTCTATTAGGCTCAACCCACGGTTGTATATTTTCTCTCTTCGGTGAATATCAAGGTTATTCATGATTATAATGGTTATCCAGTACTTATAAATCTAATGGGGGGAACCCCCCAAAAATAAGTGGGCCCAACGGGAGTTTGGAAACGGGGAGTG
>VMTD01000055.1 GCA_013791785.1 Methanobacteriota archaeon | reverse complement strand
GTCCTTCAGGGCTGAGATGAATCGGCATAAGCAGTAAACGAAATAGACCGTTGCATGCCGTGCTCATCCAACCAAAGTAAATCGAAGTCAATGTTGCTTCGATTGATTAGGCATGCAACTTATTGTGTGAACTTCCAGCCCTGGCAACAAACGCCAGCCACTTTAGGGGCTGGTAGTTTACTTATTAACATTCCTACCTTAAGTTAACTAATGTTTTGTATCTCGATTATCGCGGTTCCACGAAGGACATCTGTGGGTGGATGTCGCATTTTGTGTCCGATTGCGACATCAAGGGTTCTATGGTGGGGGTGGCGGTGGTGGATATAGTTCCTGCAATTTTGGGTAACGCTGGCATTTCCGGCAGTACCATCGTGAATATTGCTGAACATATACCATATCAATACCGCATGTCGGACATGTTTTCATCTGCCCATGAGCCTGCGGCTGCTGCATCTGTGGCTGATTCGGTTGAACTGAGGAATATTGGGCGGGCTGCGAAGGCGGTGGGGGTGGGTAATTGGGAGGTTGGTGATACGGTGGCGTTTGCTCCTGATATGGCTGTGGGTATTGTTGCGAATATGCAGCCTGCGATTGTTGTGCCATCGGTTGTTGTGATACAAAATTTGCTGGCTCGGCCATCGCTTCCAAGTTCGGCGGGCACGTTATGCTAGCACCATGCTCCACCCCTTTATTATTGACCGACAAGACCGTCTTTAACTTCGGAATGCAGAGAACGATTACCTGCGCTCCTTCCGGGATAATGCTCGAATCCTTAAGCCCCATGGACATCGAGATGGATCCCACGGTGAATGACTGTAAGTTCCGATTAGTGGATTGACTCCTGTATGCGGGTCCATGCACCTCGATTGCCGTTCCATCCCTCAGGACATCCGACATTTTCTTACGGTATTGAAAGACGCCAATGGACATACCTATTATCACGACGCTCAATATGATGATTAGGAGCGTGATAAAAAGTGACAAGACATTGTCGGTCGTGGCCACTAAATAGTTCATTAGGAAGAGAATGATAGGGATGGACGCTATCATTTTCAATGGTTTCTGAAGGTTCTGGAAGTTTTTGGTGACCAATCCTCTCTCTACATCAGTCATAGGCCGTTTGATTACCCGGTTAATCGCCGGAGCCATCTGGGGAGTGTATCCGTAACCCATGCTCTCAACTCCCCTTATACCAGGATTGAACCGGCGTTGGGTTAATCTGCGTTGCATCGAAATGCCCCATTCCCTCCTGCCCTCTCCAGGTCATATTGTTGAACTCGTGGCGCGTGTATCCTCTAGTAATACGATCTCGGCGCGCTGGACACTGAGAGTTGGTGCAGAACCAACCCGTGGTGAAGGGCGAGAGCGTGGGCATCCCGCAGAACTGGCATGTCATCGAGCCATTCGTTCCCGGGGATCCAGGATAGTTCGCAGGATAGCCTGTGCTCGGAGCCTGCATAGGGGCATCAACAGGGACTAGGTGGTTGCCGGCGGTGGTTCCTGGTTGTTGGAGATCCATCTGGAGGGACTGCTCCGGAGGCCGCAGTGGCGGTGGCCCAGACATGAACTGTGCTGAGGCGGGTTTTGGCGCAGACAGAGATGATGCCACTAGACCAATCACAGTTGCGGCTCCTGCAAGCCCCGCTATGGGGACTGAGACGGACGACCCTATCCCACCCAGAATGCTGCTGGATTTTTCTACACTCCAAGTCCCCTGTTCCCCATCGACTCTAGACCAGGTACCTGATCCAGTTCCATCGGATCTAATTACGCCGATGTATGTGTAATCTAAATTAAGGCCTGCAACAAAGCATCCTCCATGCCAATTTGCGTTCCCACTGGAGTCCACACTTCCGGTCCATGAAAGCCAAATGCTTCCTCCAACCGGAGACGGAGGCGACGGCGGGGGAATCTGCTTCGAGGCGGGGAAATTTTTAGAAGTTCCATCATATCCCGCATCTGATATCCGGCCGTTCGATATTATGAGAAAATCGTGCTTGGTATTTCCTGATAATGTTATATCGTAAGTTCCATCGAATGTAGCTGCCTTCGCGGGTGTTGCTACCATGGCGAAGCAGGTACAAAGAATCACTGCAACTCCCAAAATCATAATTAATGGCCTTCCACCACCTATGGATATTTTCGCACGTCCGGCCTTTGTTTTCATAGACCTTCTCTTTATTGTATGTGTATGCAAAAGGCCCATATTATAGCTTTCGTTAACAGTAAGAGGTCACTACTGTGAAGCCTCTTACAACGGTAAGTGGTCCGTATCCCCAAGTTCTCCTCTATTACTACAGATAGCTATGCCAATAAATTATTACATTTTGATATAGCTGATACAGAAACAGATTAGAACAGCCAGTCAGAAAATCAAATCTGTTATTGCGGGATTATAACTTCTGAAGGTTGACCACTTACCATTAACAAGAAAAAGAGAAAAAGAGGGCCGATTTATCTGTGCATTCCGAAAGTTAATTCACGAGTGAACTAAAACTTGGCCAGTGTATCGAAAATCAGACCCCGTCGGTTCCATTTTTCTGGCACCATTAAAAATACGAAAACCTTGGTCTTTATCCATCGGATAATCCATCTGTTATTGCTGAATATTAACTTCTGAAGGCTGACCGCTTACATGGGTTCCCGGGGGCTGGCAAATCGGGCATGGCCCATTCTCTGTCTCAAAGCCGCATGTGGGGCACTTGACTTTAACCGCAGTTGGCGGAGGTGGCAGTTTCACATTCTTGGGTGCCTTGAGGTACCAGATGATGCCCGCGCCTATGACTACGCAGATTATCACGATTATCAGGAAGCAGTTTTCCTGCAGGGGGTTGAGCGGCCTTACCACGTCAAGTCCCACGTCGATGTCATAGGAGACGGTTCCTGTGGGAATCGTGCCCGACTCGGACACATAATCATTGTCTATCACCAGATAATATCCCTGTGTTAATTTCTTTGACCAGCTGAAAGATGTTTTCCTTTCTGCCGTTTCTTCGGGGTGAAAATACGCTGCCGATTCGTCACAGTACTCGTCATAGCCGGATTCGGTGAATATGTAGAAATCTGCTGCGCTATCGGTTGTGACCTTGAGTTCCAGGTAAAGGTCGTTTCCCGGAAAATGGAATATCTTTACCTCGCCGGACTTGATGCTCCCGGAATAATCGAAGCTGGCAGTGATATCCGTGACCTGGCCCTGCACCAGTATGGGCATGCACAGGATTATCAGCAGAACGATTATCGGAATCAATTTTCTGAGATATCCGGAATATGTCATGAATCCTCCTAATACTGATTGAATGGTGCTTGTTGCGCCTGCTCGTTGATTCTCTGTCTGTAAATCACGACCTGCTGATTGGCAAATGTCATGACTTCCTTGTGCATGAACACCCTCTCCTTGTAGTTGTGATCGGATACCTCGGCAGACACCGATGCCCTGTATATGGCCCGGCCCAGAAACACTCCTACCGCCAACCCGCCCACCGCAGGCGCGATGGCAAAAAGTATCGGAAGCAAGCAGCAAACCAGACCGGATGCAATGGTCACTACCCAGAATTCCCAGAAATATATTGTAAGGCCATACAGGAGAACGCACATGAGAATGCATGTGAGCGCCACGATATTCGTCTTTCTTGGCGGCTCCTCCTCGATATTTATCTTCAGGATATCCAGCTCTTTCTCCTTCCAGGTAAGTTCCACCGACGTGCCGAACTCGCTTCCCTTGGTGAATGTGAGCTTGTAACCCTGGAGGGCCCGATAGTGCGGCGGCACATCCTTGTTCTTCTTGAACGGCTGTGTGACCTCGGTTTCCAGTTTGTAGCCTCTGGCCGTGTAATTATCCTTAATCTTGCTGTTCAGAAGTTGATATATCTCGTCAGTGTAGCGCTGCTGAACATTGGTCGGAAACCCTCTCAGAAGTATGGATTCTTTAACAGACTCGCTCACCAACTCACCGCTACTGGAACAAAATATTCCTATTTAATAAATTGGTTTACTGGTAAGTATTCAGTGTAACGATTGACGATTGTAGATTTACGGATTGTAGATTGTAGATTTACGACGAATGGCTATTTTAAATTGAGTAATTTTCGATTTAATAATTGACGGCGTGGCATATGAGAAACAACAATTAACAAATCTACAATTTCGTGTTCACTGGCTCAGTTCCGATAAAATGGTTTTAATTTCCGGGAGGCTGGCATTCGTCTTGAATCCTTTCCGTGTGTAATGCACCCCGGAGGATGCGAATCCCACTTCACCCAGATGCTGGATCAGCCTGTCCGTTCCCACCGGGTCCGTGCCTGTCATGCTGGCCAGATGGTCTATGTGGTGGTAGTATGGCGGCTGAAGCAGCTCGCCGTCGATTGACCTCAGCACCTTCACGGCCTCCCTCCCGATATCATCGTCCAGCGACTCAAGCATGCGATTCACCGTGTCCTTGTCCCAGAGATCCCCGGTCCAGAGCGGCCCTGCGAATGTTCCTCTCACGGGCTCTTCTCCGGTGACAGTGTACCCCTTTTTCTCATCCCAGGTGACGTAACCCAGCCCTTCCAATGCGGAGTTTGCCAGTTTCACGCCTTTCAGCTTCCGAAAGAACGCCCTGAAATAGTGGCCGTGGTAATACGCCAGCATCGGCACCAGTCCGAAATCGAATACGGCCGCCCGTCGCACCGCGTTGCCCACCAGTATCCGCAATCCAAATTCGTGAGCGCACGGCCCCCTCATGGGTCTGGCAAGGTATCTGCGCCGGCATGTATCCGTTCTGGTGCCGCACAGCGGGGCCGTGTCAGTCGCCGTTATGGAAATTATCCCGTTCCTGGAAACGCGCCTGAAGGCCAGGTCCATGAATCTGACGGGCGAGCCGTAAGGATCAATCTCTATCCAATCGTAACCGCAATTGCTGAGAAGCGCATTGTACTCCTGATTGCTGGCCCGGACATTCTTCAGCTTGTTGGCCCTGATGTTCTTCTTTATGGTGCCGAAAGCATCCTTGGAACTGTCATTGACTGTGATATCCAGTTCCAGGCCGGTTTCAACGACCAGACGTATCCCCTTGGCCCCGGTTCCGCCCAGTGCGTCCAGAACGGTCCAACCGTTCTTTGCCACCGCCCTGGCGAAAAGTACCGTGATGTCCCTGTTGGCCCTCATTGCAGGGTTGTAGAAAATTGTGGATTTGGCGGCGGGACCCAGCTCCTTTGCATAACCCGGCACCACCAGCTTCGTGCTGCCCTCGACTATCTTCTCAAGGGCGGGCAAATCACAACACTTCCCCTCTCATGAGACCCATTATCTTGTAGGGGAGGAGATTTCTGTTCACCGGTGTCACTTCCAGTATCCGCAAATCGTCCCGGCGCCTGATGTCCTGGAGCAGCGGATTTCTGGATTTCTTGTGCAGTGTCATTATTAGCGGTTTATCGGAGTCCATTGCTTCGTTCACTGCCGCGACAAATCCGGGGCTTTCCACTTCCATCTTGCCCACCTCGTCAATGATTATGACATCGGCGGATTTTATGGCATTTCTAATGGCCTTGACTCCGACTGCATCGAGAGCACGCATGTCCACGCCGTATTCCTCGACATGCACGGTGGATTCGATGTTCGCGTGGGCGAACTTCCTTTTCTTCTTTGTCATCCAATCAACGACGTAGAACCCAACCTTTCTGTTCCTGAAAATTATGACCTCGGTAATCATTCCGCCGACGACCTTTCCCTCGGTCTCCAGCATCTCGATTATCTTCAAAAGTAACTGTGTCTTCCCCGAATTGGGCAGCCCGGTGATGCCTATCTTCGGCACCTCCGATGCTATTGCCTCTTCCTGGTCGGGGTCTGTAATGTTTTCGTCTGGCATCCCAATAAACGCTCCTGTTAATGCCATCCATGAAGCGTTTATGGTTTATATACTATGCGGATAAATATAAATCCGCATAATAATTCCAAAGGTTGCCGATATTTTACAGACAATGGCCTGCTCACGGAAACTTCTCGGAGCGTCGACCCGAAATTAATCAATGTCCGCAGGAGCAATCTCCGCAGCATTCGTCCTTACAGAGTTCGCCCTCTTTTATCTCGATGAGCTTGAGATTGAAATTCAGCACCTTTCCGGCAAGGGGGTGGTTCATGTCTATGGTCACACTCTCGTCTGTTATCTCGGATATGGTGACCGGGACCTGGGCGCCGTTGGGGAGGCTGGCCATGAGGGTCATGCCGACTTCGAGGTTCTCCGGGGGCATCCTGTCCTTCGGAATTACCTGGTTCATGTCTTTCTGGTACTCCCCGTAAGCATCCTCAGGCTTCAGGCAGACTTCCTTCTCCTCGTTGAGTTTCATCTCGACGATTGCCTTTTCGAAACCCTCGATCACCTGCTGGGCGCCTATCTGGAATTCCAGCGGGCTTCCGGCCTCCTTGCTGCTGTCGAAGACGGTGCCGTCCTCCAGTTTGCCGACATATTCAACTTTCACGTGGTATCCTTCTTTGATTGCCATAATATCAAGAATGGCGAATAATGGGGCGTACAAATAGTTTGTGGCGGAAAAATCGGCGCTCAAACTGACCAAGCGGCTGGTTCCGGGCAAACGACCGGAATTTCATTAACGTTTGTTTCCAAAATGCTACGCGAAGGGTGAAGAACCGCTCCTGTGCAAGATCCGCGTAATGGGTTTCGCCCGGCCGGTCCGCGCCGGGCGAGTACCTGCCACCCCGCCCTTACAGGCGAGGATTGACAGTTGAAGAATGCAAAATGCACCATTTGTTTGGAAGAATATCACTTGATGCCAGAATAGTATAAAACCCCGCCCTCACAGGCGGGGCATGTTGAAGGCTGTCTTAGCGTTTGGAATTCGCCCTGTTCCATCTGTTTGGATAAGATGCATTTACGTATGTATCAAATGCGTAAGAGTTCAGTCTTCTGAAGTTTGCTCGTTAAATTGTAGTTTTTAGTGAACAGTGAATAGTGATAAGTGAAAAATGAAAAACGTAGTATTTTTGTCCTTGAG
>VMTD01000075.1 GCA_013791785.1 Methanobacteriota archaeon | reverse complement strand
ACGCCGTCAATCCGTCGTAAATCTACAATCACTAAATCGAAAATCGCTCACCCACCCACAAAAAGTATAATAAACACCTGCTTTATCTCACAAACATGTTCAGCAGCATATCTGAAATAATGTGCATAGACTGTGCGGGAAAGGAAGTTTCCATAAGGGGCTGGGTACACCGGACCCGAAGCGGCGGAAAAATTGTTTTCTCCACAATACGCGACCACACGGGCATAATCCAGGTGACTACCAAGAAAGGTAATCTGCCGGACGAGCAATTCGATAATGCCCTGAAGATGCTGGTTGAGTCATCGGTTGAGATAACCGGCATCGTGAAGGAGGACGTTCGCTCCCCTGGCGGTTATGAGCTCCTGGTCTCGAATTTCAATGTGCTGGCCTTTGCCGAACCCTATCCCATACAGAAGGATCAGAGCGAGGAATGGCTCAGGGAGAAACGCCACCTCTGGATACGCTCCAGGAGAATGATGGCCATTCTTAAAATTCGGTCCACGCTCACCGGTGCAATTCACGATTTCTTCAGGGAACTGGGATATTACGAATTCACCCCGCCCATATTCACGCCCAATGCCTGCGAGGGAGGTTCCACGCTCTTCGAGGTTAAGTACTACGAGCAGAAAGTTTATCTGACTCAAACTTGGCAATTGTATGCCGAGGCAATGATATTCTCCCTGGAAAAGATTTATGATGTGAGTCCCACGTTCCGCTCTGAAAAATCCAAGACATCAAGGCATCTCACGGAATTCTGGATGGCCGAAATGGAAGCAGCGTGGTTAACTTATCACGATGTGATCAAGATAGCCAAGGACGAGTTGAAATTCATCATTCGCAGGGTGCTGGAGAGGAACCGCCCGGATCTGGAACTTCTCGAAGTGAACACGGCCAAACTGGAGGCCATGCTGGACAAGGAATGGCCCACTATTACCTACACCGAAGCCCTGAAGCTCCTCAAGGAGAAATCCGGCATGGACGTGGTGTGGGGCAAGGACCTGCGCACCGCCGAGGAAGAGGAGATAATGAAGCATTTCGATACTCCGGTGGCTGTAACGGAATACCCCAAGGAAGTGATGGCATTCTACAAGCCGACCAAGGAAGGAGGGGATGCGCCCGGACCGGTGGCCAAGTGCTTCGACATGCTGGCTCCTGACGGCGGCCTCGAGATAGTCGGCGGCTCGGAACGTGATACGGACATCAACGCCCTGATCAAGGCCCTGGAGGCCGAGGGCGAGAACGTTGCCAATTACGACTGGTACCTGGACCTTAGACGGTACGGTTCGGTTGTGCATTCCGGTTACGGTTTGGGCGTGGAGAGAGTTCTTCAGTGGATGCTCGGTCTCGAGAACATCAAGGACGCAATACCGTTCCCGAGAACAATGACAAGGGTTACGCCTTAATCCAAGGTCACTTTGTCAATATTCACCAGTGTATCAAGATTGTTGCAATGTAATTGATATGAAGAGACGCTGTAAAGATAATTATCCATATAGAATGTTCTCTGAATCCTGTTATTGTAGTATGAAGAGTAATAATTGGTATTAGAACCGGATTCGATGATATCATGCTGAATCTTTCCGTCAAGCGTGAAGCCGTCTTCCACGCTTATATTGAATACGTAAGCTCCCCGCCATGTAATTTGACCATAGGCAGAGGGGGGTGGCGGAGAATCATATTTCGAATAATCTATTTCCGCAAGGTCAATTGGAATTACCAGCATATTTCTTTCCAGGCTGAAAAGGAGTGCGTGAGGATCATTGAACACTGTTGTTTCGGTTCCCCTGTCTCCGATGATGTATGTATCCTGTTCCACCGGATTATTCATGTCTGTGACGTCAAATAGCGAGAGTTTTACTCCCTGATAATATGAAAAATCACCCATATCAATGGCGTCTTTTCCCACACCCAGCACATGATTTTCACCCACCGGGTGCAGGTAGTTTGAGAATCCCGGGATTTTCAGTTCTCCGGCAACAATCGGATTGGTAGGCACGCTAAGGTCTATAACAAAGAACGGGTCCACCTTTTCGAAGGTCACTATGTAACCTCTCTTGCCAATGAATCTTGCAGAGAATATCTCCTCGCCAGGTGCGATATCGTTAATGCTGCCCTTGATTATAAGGTCCATGTCCAGAACTGAAACATGGTTGATTGAATTTCTTCCGCCCGAACGTGAGACCCTACCGGTAGTGGTGGCCAATCTGAAATGTCCTTCATACTCATCCATCGAATATCTGTTCAACAGATGACCAGGAACATGACCTGCTGCCTGATACTCTATCTGGCCATTGTCTATGGAAATGCGATTGATTATTGTTCTTTCGAAGTGAAGATTCAGGCGGTTCTGGACTTCGTTCTGTATCTCGTTTGTGGACTGATAGTAGAGCCTTTTTTCCAGGTAAGTGCAGTTGCCCAGATAACTTACAAGAACCTTGTTCGCTTTATTTATTCTCTCCCATCTGAAATCATCCGAATTCATGATATCATTGATTTGGTCACTATAGCGCTCTGGAAGCACCTTGGGATAAACCAGTTTGAACAGTATTTCCTGTCTTGCAGTGTAGCTCATTCGTCTTGTGGATGTGAAGTAAATATTGTCTGTCGAAGCGTAGATATTACGGGATGAATCCGCCATAATGACCTTCATGTTCATCGGCTCCGCGGAGTCCGTGAAATTTATTGAGTGTATCATGGTGAACGAATATCTGTTGGAATACTCGTCGATGTAGTATATATCATCAACCGGCGCAGGAAGCTGGCTTTCGTTTTCAACGTTGTCAATGTATGAATAAGAAAGAAGATAGAGATGATTCCCAACTATTCTGGAACTCAAGAAATTTCCTTCCAGATTTTCATTGCGGATAAGTTCCGGTTCACTTTTATTGGTCAAATCATATATATTGACAAACAGCGGATTGTTGCTGGAAGAGTAATAACCGTTGTAATTTCTCTCGCGCCCTATTACCACCAGCTTCCCTGAGTTGGCATAAATCTCATTTATTGTGCCGTTGAATTCCAGTTCACTGACCTGATTCATCTCGTCCGGGGGAAACACATCGATAATGTACACTTTTGATTTGTCCGCGGAAACAATGTAGGCATATTCATTATCGTTCTTGACAATGTCGCCTTCATCCACATTCTCTACCTGGATATTGGTCATGGAATAATCGCCGGATACATCATTGTAGGATTGGCTGGGAGCGGAGTCACCACCTCCCATACTCATCATCGCAGCACTGGAAGCTCCAGGCCTGCTAGAAGCTTGTGCCAATTCATTACCGTAATAATTCGAATATTCATTCGCAGTCATGTTCTTCTGAAACTTTATGTATGTCTGAAATTCATCAAATGTTGAAAACTGGCTCAGCCCGTTCTCGCCGCTTCCGATATTCTCCTTATCTGTAAAAAAGGCATCGAGTTCATCCGGTTCAAAAGTAATATCCTGTGAATTTACTTTGAAATAGAATGGGGAAAGCACCAAAGAAAGTACTATCAAAATGCTCAAAACCATCCACTTGTCAGTTTCCTGAAAATATTTCTTCATGTTTTCACCACCATGACGATTACGAAAGAATACTATAAAAATACATTGGTACGGCCCTTTGTAAAGTATTTAAAATTGTTGGTACACATGGTTGTAAATGACTTAGTTAGCTCAATCTAACGGCATTTCTGCTATGTTCTTATCGCACCATGAATAAAAAATTCAGGGTGAAGAGTAAAAAGAATGCAGAAAGAATACAAAGGCCAGACGCGATCATTGCACCTAACCGTATCCGGTAATCAATATCCTTTGAGGAGAGGCCGATTGCGGTAAATCCCAAGGTGCAAAAGAACAATCCGGTTGGAACCATCAGAAGACCCCCGTATATCGGAATAATTCCTTCCTGGTAATACACATTATATTCCAGAAACATCATACTGGTAAATAACACAAGCAGACCGATAAAAAGTAAAAATATTCCGAAATATATCATGAACTTGATTTTTTTACCGATGTTAGTAAGGTCCAGCACGGTTTTAATTTTGAATGACTTTTTTTTCTTTTCTTCCTTTTCTATTTGTTCCCTTTCCATATCATTACCCGTAAAATGAATGATATTCCATCTATTTAAATAGATTGGTACAGTGTTTTGTAAACAAGCCCATCTACAAGTTTTTATCATAGTTATCCTTCATCAGTAACCATAATGACACATATCGCACTTGAGTCACTAAACATTGCCGGCATCCTCCTGCTGGGCGCCGGTTTTCTCTGGAAGGACAGAAGAGCCCATCTTCTCAGGTCGGTAGGCTGGACGCTCGAGGGAATATACTGGTTCTCGAGGACATCGGAATACTTTTCCGGAGATGACCAATTCAATGCTCTCGGCACGATAATGGCACTGCCCATATTCTGTTTCCTTGCTTACCATGAGTTCAATTCATACAAATGGAATGATGATTACCCGCCGCTGAGATTCGTGGCGGGTGCCATGTTCATTGCCGGTGCGGGATACATTCTGGTGCAGCATGTGCCGGCATTCAGCAATTTCATAATTGAACTGGTGGCACATCAGAGCGTCTGGCTTGCGAATCTCGGCGGCTATGAATTTTCCGTGGGGTCAATGGGATATGAGGGCGTTTCGTTGGTTGGTGTGCCCATCATGATCGTGTTGGAATGCACAGCCATCCAGGCATATTTCATTGCTGGCGCATTTCTGTTCGGCTGCAGGGGAGACCCGAAAATCAGGGGAATAATATTCCTGATAATGGTCCCGACGATATGGGTTGTCAATCTTTTCAGGAATGCAATGGTTATAATTCTTGTTCACAACCAAGGCGTTGATATTTTCGATTTCGCCCACAACATACTGGGCAAGGGTCTGAGCGTGGTCGCCCTGGTGCTTTTGATAATAGTGGCTTTCATCAACGTACCGGAACTGTACGAGGACATCAACGGACTTTTCGAACTTCCCTGGCGCAGAGGGCCAAAGCATGATTATCTGAGATTCGTGGGCAGGCTTTACCGTGAGGACGAGACCGCTTAGTAAACTACCAGCCCCTAAAGGAGCTGGCGTTTCTAATCGGGCTGGAAGTTTACCATAATAAGTTGCATGCCTGATTTATCGAAGCTCGCCGGCTTCGATTTGCTTTGATTGCATTAACACGGCATGCAACGGTCTTCTT
>VMTD01000145.1 GCA_013791785.1 Methanobacteriota archaeon | reverse complement strand
TATCAGGACTGTGTTCCGTTTGGACAGTTTCTCTTTCACGTCACATCACCCCGTGCGACTGTTGGATATGTCTGGCCTCTCCACCAACATATGTTTCCCCACACAACATATACTGCAGTATAGTTATAAATAGTTTGCTGTGGGAAATTCAATTGCCACTATTCGGGACCACGATGCCGAAGGCAATGCCCGCGCGGTGGGTGTGGTGTGGGGGGTGCGCGGATGAAAACGCCTGAAATGGGGCTGGCCAAAGGACGGGGCTGCGGCACCATCCTGGCCAATCATGCCCCGTCTGACCCATTCATTATGCATTCTTAGGGCGGGGTTGTGGGCCAGATTGCCGGAATCTGGCCTGTTGACAGATTCCGTTTTTCATTCCTTTAAAGCCTCGCCTGTAAGGGCGGGGATAGTTGACATCGGCAATCAACCCGGCTCCGGGGCTATGACACCGTTCAACCATCTAAAGCACCCACCGCAATCCTTAGATCCAACTTCATGCATCTAACGTTGAAGACATATGAAATTTAACCTCGGAACCCAGACACATTATAAATCGAATTCCCAGCTCGCCCGCGTCCTCACCGAAGCGTGGTTCGCCGAGAACGGCTACTGCCCCGCCTGCCCCTCCGAAGAACTCACCCAGATGCCGAACAACGAGAAAGTCGTTGATTTCATCTGCCCGGATTGTGCGGCTAAATATCAGTTGAAGGCCAAGGGGCAGCACATCGGAAAGAGCGTGGCCAATGGAGCATATCAGCCGAAAATCGACATGATACGGGCCGGAACCGCGCCGAACTGGTTCTTCATGGAGTACGATAAAAAGGATTGGCTCGTTGAAAATGTGATGCTGGTTCCGGCGCATTTTGTAACGCCCGATATTGTTCAAAAGCGCAATCCGTTGAAGCCTACTGCAAGGCGCGCTGGGTGGGTCGGTTCAAATGTTCTAATCGGGAAACTGCCATTGGATGCCAGAATCTATATTGTCAGGGATTCCGAGGAAGTCCCGCATTCACATGTCAGGAAGGGATGGAAGCGCTTCGAATTTCTCAAAACCCAGAAGCTGAGTGCGAAAGGCTGGCTCAACGATATTTTGGTGTGTGTGCGGCACCTGGACAAAGAATTCACCCTGGGCGAAATGTATGAGTTCGAGGACCGACTGGCCGTTCTACATCCCCATAATAAGCATATCAGGCCGAAAATCCGCCAGCAGCTCCAGGTCCTCCGCGACAACGGCATCCTGGAATTTTTAAAACCCGGAACCTATCTCCTGAAATAGCGCTAACCGAAGAACGGGGCTGCGGCACCGGCCAACCCCATCATGCCCCGTCTGGATTGGAACATTCTGATATCTGGAGGGCGGGGTACCCGCCATCGAATCCAAAAAATTCGATGTCGTGTGACCGATTCCCGTCATCATCCTTTGGAAACCTCGGCTGTAAGGCCGGGGAGGAGTGTAAATCGGCGACCAAAGTGGCCCCAGGGCTCCGGCCAACTCTCCAAAGCACGTTTCCTCAGGTATTATGGTAATAGGGCGCGCGGCCGTTTCCAAAATGTCGGCTAGGCTGGGTGCCGTTGTTACCCCGGGCTCACACCCGGGGCTTTACAGTTGAAGGTTGCAAAATGCTCCATTTGTTTGGAAGAATATCACTTGATGCCAGAATAGTATAAAACCCCGCCCTCACAGGCGGGGCATGTTGCATGCCAAATGACGTGCTGGCTTGTATGCCGAGGCAGGTTTGGGCAATGGAATTGTAGCACCATTCCAGGTTCAGCCCCGCTCAAGTACCCGCCATCCATACCCTGCCACATGGGAGAAATCGAGATTATCCGAACCAGGTACGCCATAACGTACTTTGACCCGCTGGACGAGGAGGGGATGCGGGTGAGGACGTGGGTGTTCGACAGCCTGGAAGGGGCGGAAGGGTGGAGGGGGGAGCTGGGGGCGGTGTGGAGGACGGCGAGAGACGAGAGCGATATTTTATATGGCTTTGACGCTAAATTCAGGTAAATAATAAAAATGACAAAACGTTATTATATACACGTTAAGAAGAATTCTATCTGCTTTTCCTGTGGAAACCAGAATTTAGTCAAGGCCTTAAAAGTACTATTTTATAGACAAACATGAATATCGTGCAGAGAATTATGGCAAATAATCAAGTGAGGAATGATGAAAAGGTGATAGCTCACATTTCGAAAGATTTCCAACATGAAATGGTAAATTATGTTTTAGAGAGAATGGCAGGAAATGGGCCCCTTGATTCGATTACAACACTAGACCCTGCAAAGACATTCATTCTTGGTTCATTAGCTGCTAGAAGAATAGATAAAAAAAAATTCTCTTGATGATAGTGATGATACATTCGGAATGCAAGATATGGAACGAGCATCAATACGAGCACGAAGAATGAGAGCATCCATTCTCACATCTCATAATGATTTATCAAAGGCGAAAGAAGTGTCGGTTAATATTGATGGGAATGTTTATTACAATTCCAAAACAGACGATGGTTCAAAGATTTGGAATAGAATGCCATATTCTTTTCATTTAACAATCAACATAGAACAATTCGTCAAAAATAACTTTCAATTCGAACAAGAACTAGATTTTAACGAGTTTATTAATCAAGCAAATAAAAACACTAAAATCACTAACAAATTGGCCGATGATGTCTGGAAAGCAAACTTCAATGTATCTTCAAAGCCATTTAACTTGCGAGGCGCTAAAAATGAGGTTATAATACTAAGGTTTGATTTTACAAATATCTCAATAGATGATACAACAAAGGGGAAACAATACGAACATACACTCTTTAATTGTACATTCAAGGTAAATCTGAATGGATTGAAACACCGAGAATTTCAAGATGAATATGATTATGAAGGTTTTAAACAACGATATTATTATGATTTTCGAACTATCAATTGTCAAGCGTATTGGTTGGATGAAGAAAAAATAGAATTTTCTACAAGGCACCACGATGTTTTTCATCAACCGAACGTGCGACCAAAGGACTCACTTGAGAATATTGATGTTTCATTCTCCAAACTAGCATGTGAAAAAACATGTGTTGACGAATTAAAACAATTATTAAATCAGCTAAACGAGAGAGCCGCAGAATATGATTCACGTATTAATATTTCGATAACCAATGAATTTCAGCCAAGAATGGATAATAGAGAGGTAACTTGGAAAGAAAGAATGGCCAATGTAAATCATTTCAAGGAAGTCATAAAATTATTTGAAAAAGGTGTTGATATTCTTGAAACAGATAAAGATGCTAGAATCTCGTTTAACATGATGAATGATGCATTTGATGACTATTATTCAAGTAGAGGTATACCTGGCGCTTCATGGCGCCTTTTTCAGATTGTGTTCATTGTTGCAGGCCTTCGTTCAATAGTAAGAGAAGAAGACCTTGACATAGTTGATGTATTACATGTTGGTACTGGCGGTGGAAAATCAGAAGCTTACTTTGGTTTAGTAATAATGACTTTGTTTTTTGATAGAATAAAAGGGAAAAAAAATGGAGTGACTGCAATTGTTAAATTTCCATTGCGAATGCTATCAATACAGCAACTTGAGCGCCTTGCGTGTGTAATCATATTTGCTGAAGAAATCCGTAAAAAATATCTAATGCTCTTTGGCGGGGATGAATTTTCATTGGGGTATTATGTGGGAAACCAGACAATGGATTTCCCAGGTACATATTCTGAATTGAGATGCAATTTATATAAAGATAAAGAGTTCAAAGATATTATTGAGCCAGCACCAATTTCAAAGATAATCTCAAAATGTCCATTATGCGATATAAAAGACCCCGGCATAATTCGACAAATTGACGATATACAAGGAAAAAGAGTTCTACAAGTGTGTGACAAAGTGAACTCGCATAGATTTTATATTTACTTGTCAGATAGAGAGTTATTCAGATATAGGCCTTCAATAATTGTTTCGACCGTAGATAAATGGGCCGGACTTACACAGCAAAGAAGAGCTAGGGCATTGCTTGGCGCAAAAGGTAGCATGTGTCCAAATGGGCACGGCTTTATTCCATGTGGTGACAAATGTGAAGATAAATCAGAAGAGGGCATATGTGAAGAAATTGGATTGGATGAGGAGACTGCAGATGGCCCAATACTTTCAATTCAAGATGAAATGCATTTGCTAAGAGAAGGTTTTGGCACAATATCTTCACATTTTGAGGGCATAATTGAAGAGGTTGTAAAAGCGAATTCATCTGGAAGATCGTTAAAACACGTAGTGATGAGTGCAACATTAAATGGAACAGATAGACAGGTTTTTGAGCTTTACAATAAAAAAGCAGCTATTTTACCAGGCCCATCTCCAGAAGGTTTTGGTTCAGAACGGGATTTTTTCTATACTCTCCTACCAGGCGAGAACCGAATAATATATGGATTGAAACCAAATTTAAGAGATAATCATTATGCATCATTAAGAACATTGAGGCACATTATTGAATACCTATCTAATGCGCAATCATCTTACGCTGATGATTCAAGTACATTTATGAATGATTTTGGTTTCTCCAATGAGAAAGATGTTCTGAGAGAATTTATGAACCATCTTATTCCTTTAACGTACCATCCCAAAGTTCAAGATGCGGAAGATATGAACAGATTCACAAATACAGTAATAAATGATTATTTAGGATCAAAGGGTTATTTAGAGGGGACTGTTTTGACTGGGGGTCGTGGATTAGATGAATTAAAAGACACAATCAATAATGTCAGAGACACTGTTGAAAAATACAATATAACCGAACAAATCAAACCAAATGCAATATATTCTTCACTTTATGCCACATCAGTTGTATCTCATGGCGTGGATCTTGAAGAATTAAATTTAATGGTTTTCCAAGGAATTCCATACTCAACTTCGGAATATATCCAGGCATTGTCTCGAGTGGGTAGAAAATACAGAGGAATTGTTATATTATGGTTTTATCCAAATAGAGTAAGAGATGATAGTTTCTATAGAAATTTCAAACGATACCATGACACTTTAGATCATGCTGTTAAACCAGTTCCAATAAATCGGACTGCTAGACTGGGCACAATGCAAACAATAAATTCAATCTTTTGTGCAGGAATACTACAATATCTATCCGAATTACAAGGCTCACCAATATATCATAAAAAACATATTGTTGATCTGAAAATTTCACAAGAGAAACTTCTTGTGAAATTTATTAGGAACGTATATGGGAGGCCAGTAGAGATTAATATTGAAGAAGAGGTTGAGGCACGTCTTAATCAAATTAAATATGATAGCAATAGCAATGATAACACCTTTTTTCCAAATATACTTGTTAATAGTGGAAATCATTATTTTAGAAATCAATCAGGGATGAGGGGTATTCAAAAACAATTAATTCTTGATGCATATGATCCAGACCAAATAAAAAAAATATGGGTGGGGAAATAAATGGATATTGAAGTACATACGGTTCAAGAAAGTAGTTCATTTTTTCAGGGGCATCCTGATCAATTTTTCACACGTTACTCTATGAGTTTTCAGGTGAGTTTTCTTAATGAAGATTTCTCTACTGGACATAACATGAACTTCGAAAGGTTTCGTAGGTATTTCTATGGAATAATTACTAGAAATTTATCAATGAGAGCTAATTTAGAAGGTTATGATTATACCCAATTCGGGCAAAATGATTTCAAAATTGCCATCCCTCGTTTATTAGATAATAAAGATGATGGCGTATCTGGGCGTTTTAGAATATATCCTAATGCAGCATTGTGTTCTGGATGCCATGCTTATTTCAAGTTAGATGAAATAAAACCATGCAACTGTGATGCTCGAATAGAACACTTTACATTTGTAGCATTCTGTGATGAATGTGGCGCAACTTACCCAATTGAAGCAATGTCGAATCTAAGGCATGATTGCAATAAATGCGGCCAAAAAAAAGGACTCAGTAAAATTAATTGGAAATATAAAGATCAGATTGGAACTTATAATGTCCAATGCTCAAAGTGTGATAATTCTGTAAGTTTATATCTGCGTTTATGTGACCACTTGGCTAGACCCTCAAAAAAGGTTAGATCAAATAAAGCACCTAGCAGCTTCCGTGGCGTACCTGCAAGAGGGGGGGCTATCTATCATCCTCTCGTGATAACAATACCAGATATTCCAATGCCAGACGAAATAGGCAACAATGGCATGAGAAATGTATCTGTAATAGAATTACACACTGCTTTTAATGACTTCTTTGGTGACATTGAAAAAGTAAATGATACATATTTGCATTTACCCGAATATCGAGAAAAGTTACTGGCAAATGATGAATTCTGGAAAGTGTTGAGGGTTCAGGTCATTTGTGAAGATCTTGAATTTGATGTTGAAAATAAGAATCTTTTATTGAATTATGATATATTCAAGATAACTAAAACAGTTATTTTGAATGCAAAAAATAGTGTGAATATAAAGCTGGATGGCACTTCTAACAAAGATGAAATCTATAAAAAATATGGACTCGAAGAAATAAAGAAGGTACTGGAATCATTGAATCAAATTGAACTGGATGAAGAGGATTTACAAGCTTTATTTTTAATATCGGAAGAAAGTAGAGAACAAGTTAACACAGGAGAATTTGCTACGAGAAAGCGCTCTCAGCCGAGAAGCCCACCATCAGATTGGCACATACTATTAGACGAATTTAATTTAGATGGAATAATACACATTGAAAATCTAAATATGGTACAAGCACTATTGGGCATTATTGATGGTTCTACGAAGAGAATGCCACAACTTTTTAGAGTTATAGAATCTGGTTCGAGAGGTAAAAAGATACCGACTGTCTATGTAAGGGATTTCAAAACTGAAGGATTAATATTCAAATTTTCAATTGAAAAAATTGTTGATTGGTTGCAGGCTAACAATATTATTACTACAGATCAGTGGAGTGAAAAACACAATACAGATTCTGACTTTAGACAACTTCTTACAAATAACGATATTGCTTTTAAGAGTGTGCAAACATTGCTTCACACTATCTCTCACTTATTGATTCAACGCTCATCTATGGATACTGGCCTTGATATCCGTAGTTTATCTGAAAATATATACCCAAAAGCTGGAACTATACTCCTTTTTTCAACGAATGAAGTGAATATTGGCGGTCTTGAATATACATTTGATTTTCATATGTCGGATTGGCTATCACGAGTCAAGGAATTGGCTGAAGATTGCCCCCAAGATCCCGGGTGCCTTGAAGATGAAGATGGGGCTTGCAATGCTTGTAGTTTCTTACCCGAATTTGTTTGTAGGTATTTCAACCAAAACCTTGACAGAGAATGTTTGATTGGGGGTTCAAGATATGGCAAAGGCTTCTTCCAATGAAATGAATTTGATTTTATACACTAGTGTTCTAAAGGTTATTATTGATGATATAATTGAGTCTGCTAAGGCGGTAGAGCAGAGAGATATCATAAATAACTATAAGGGGCCGCCAGAGGCTAAAAGTTCAGAACTTCGTGCAATAATTGAGTGGGCAGTATTAAAAAACTACTTACAACGAAAACTTAAAAATCCTAGAGATACTTCGTTAATATCGATTTCTAGTAATGATGTAATTGAATTATTTAAAAATGATATTGACATTGTGATATCCATTCCGGTACACACTGAATTAGGGCTGGGAAGAGTAAAAATGAGAAATAAAATGATTGAAACAAGAGACGCTTTTTATCAAGTAATTACAAGTGCTCAATCTGAGCTTCGCATATCTTCACCATTTTTACAAGAAAATATTCTTATGAAAGAAGGACTGCCAGATCTAAAAGAAATTTTCATCAAGTTATTTGAAAACGGGTGCAGAATATCGATATTATCTCGAGAGTTGTATGCTCGTCGTGGACCTGAAGTATCTTGGCTAAAAAAACTTGCAGATAAAAATGGCCATTCTGAATTGCTCCATATATACGATTATCATCATGAAGCGACCAAGAAAAAGGTAATATCAAGTACACATTCTAAAATGATAATTGCAGATGTTTCAATGGCATATGTGGGAAGTGGAGAATTGAGAAAAAATAGTTTATCAAATAACTTTGAGGTTGGATGTTTAATCAGGGGGCCTATTGTCGCCGGATTGTGTGAAGCGTTTGACCTAATGGTGAAATATTCAAAAGAGTGGGAATATGAAAATTGGTGAGTTGAATTACATACACAGTAAAAGTGTTGAAGAAGAAGTAATAGGGGCTAAACGCGGGGGGCTCTTGAATAGCCAATTGTCTCCTCTCACTCTTGAGATTATGCAAAATGCACTTCTTGGAAAGGTTACATTAGTTTTTAGCCAGGGGCCATTGCACCTTACACCAGTATTATGTGTGTTGCTGCAAGTGAATAATGAACGGGATATTTTGGTAGGCATTCCAAGAAACATATTCAAAAAAAGGATGAAAGAATACAAAGATATTTATTATTCACTCCGTAGTAGGAGCATTGGATTTTTCTACAAAAAATACCTACTTTGCGAAGCGGATGTCAATAAAAGTGGAGAAATAAAGATTAGCTTAGAAGGAATAAAAACAAAGCCAAAATGGGGATTAAGGCATTACAAAGATGGATATGAAGAACTATTTATTAAAGGGCTGTTTCAAGGAGGTTGTGAAGATTGGCCAAAGATCATAGGTGTTCCTATAGACTATAATCTTCCTGAAAATTTATTGAAAACTAGAAATTTTTTCTATGAAAAAGATTCACTATTGTTGTCTCCTTTCAATCCTAAGTTTGTAATCCTCGAATCAGTTAACGAACGAATTTACTCATTTGAAATCATATCAAAAATCATTGAAAATCTCAACAACAATGGTATTGGAGGTATCATACATTTCTCTTGGCCTTATTTACCTGGGCTAAATGAATTCCTGAAGGATCTGGAAGATAAAACAGATAAGGTTTCAATAATACATATAGGAAAACGGTATGGAATAGAAATGAGAGAGAGTTTTAACAAATATTTAATTGAAACCGACCCACTGAATAATCGTTCATACAAAATGAATGACTTCATTAGAAGCCGGCATAGCTTTCGAACATTATCATTGGAAGGGAGCGATTGGAACAGATATTACCCAGAGCCTATCAAATTTTCAGAGTTAAAGAACATTGAAGTGTTTATGGTTGGAACTCTAGGACCACATGAACATGAATTGGCAGATATTAAGGCTCAACACGACCTCATGATCTCAGACATTCGATACGAAATAAATCAAGATGAGCTTCCCACTAAATTCAGAAGCCTTATTGCTTTTCCACCATTTATCGATTCATTTTTGAAACCTTCAGAAATCACGATATCGATTGCAAATAAGGAGGGAGAATATAAATCATTACCAATCAAAGAAGCACTCATTGAAAAATTTGATAAAAAGAGATCTGGTCTAAGTAATTATTTGGATTTGTGCACTCAATTTGACAAATCATTTGATGTTGTAAATCATATGAGAGGATTGCACACACCCAATTTCATGAGTAAGAATTCAATTCTTTATTATTTAATATTGCAAGAAATCATTTCAGAGAGGCTCTCAACGAATGAAAAATCGGACATAATTATATGTGATTATGTATCTCAATTGGGGGCTAAAAAGAAGATACAGAATAACATAATATCAATGCTTGAGTACCTTAAGAAAAACAAATCACCAGATGATATTTATCTCCGAGAATCACAATTTTTCACCCCTATTAATATGAGGAAAAAATCTTTAGAACCGCGCCAAAATATCGTAAAAGCCCAGATCGAAGATATCTTCTATACCCTTAATAAATCCAAACAAAAGATGGAGATTAAAGCGAACTTGATTATAGGCGAGAGAAAGATATCAAAATCGATTACCATTTTATTAACCGATATTCATACCCTAAACCGAAATCTACCAGAGGATTACACAGAATCAATCCTTTTACTTCCGGGACCTATTCCAATATTATCATTCAAAAAAGACAATCCTGCAATTACTAGAGGATTTGATATTCTATTAAGACCATTTAGAAAGATAATATTTCTCACATATTCTGGCGATAATTTTAATAAATTATGTCAACAATGCGACATAATTGATTCATTAGTTGGTGAAAACTCTTCAAATGAAATTGCACAAAAAGATTATGCTATTTCTGCTACTTATATGCCTGAGGATTTATTTGTCAAAATAAAAGGAAAATCATGTGTTGATTTTAATCTAGAGATTCCAAAATCTGAATTAACAGATGAAAATCCATTAGACACAGCTATTCGAAGGGAGCTTATGGATAACATGGCGCAACAGCCAGAAAAACACGAATTCAATCATCTTGTAGATATATGGAAATCTGTTAAGTCAATAAAAGAGAAAAAGACAGATTCGACTGAAAATCTCATCAGTGATTATTCAATTGAACTTACCAAGTTAACCGTATTGTATCTAAACCGTGGTGTTGAGGAAATGATTTCCCTAAATTCCAATGGATTTATAAGAAAAATATCAGATGATGGGACAATTTACATTTTAGCAAAGGAGCTACAGCCAGGAGATGAGTTCATATATTGGAAGGCAACCGATAAACAAAGTTTAGACAATTATTTCATTAACAGTTACTCCGAATTTGCGGATTGGTCTCTTGAAGAGATTTTAGGTGTTTATCGGTGTATCGCAGATTTTATTGAAGCGATTCAATCCATCGATAGAGATTCGATATATAATCACCAGTTGGAAACTCTTTATTGGTTAACCGAAGAACAAAAATTTTGCATATTTAATTTAATCAAATATCTTCTTTCAAATACGGATGTCAACACAATTGAAGATATCAATGAAATTACTGAGAAATGGAAAAAAGTTTTAGGGACAGATGAATGTATTTGGAACGATTTGGCCAACCTTCCTGAAGATGAAATATCAAACATTAAATATGATTTTGAATCTGGACGCAGTTACATCAGCTATTCAAAACTATTGCCCATTGTGAAACACTTTGGATGGAATTTAGCAGATACAACTTTTAATGCATTATTGTCATCTATATGTTCAAAATCAATTAATATTAACGAGCAAAAAAAACCTGTGAAATATTTCTTCAGAGAATATGTGAATTTATACGCATTGGGCAAGTTAATCGGCAATCAAAATATCATCGATCGTTATGAAGAAATAAATGAAGCGGGATTCGAAATATGGAAGATATTGGAACTTGTTGGCCATTCCATTTACAGAGTACGAGAGGGAAAAGATAATCCATTTAATGAAATGGATCAGATGATTAAAGAACGAATGTCAATATGTAAAGTTATTTCAAATGGGTGAGAAAATGGATAGAGAAAATTCAATGATCCAAAACATCATCTACTATGATCGCATATTGCATGAAGGAGATAAGTAATGAAAGTATTGCTTGTACAGCCTGCATTCCCAATTTCAAAGAAAAGTCGTAATCATAAGAATTTCTTACCAATAGGTCTCCTGAAAATTGGCACATATTTTCAAAAGAAGAGAAGGGCCGAGGTAAAGTTAATCTACGGAAATAAACGGGTTGGCTTTAAACCGGATGAGATATGGGTTACTTCATTATTCACTTATTGGAGTGAATATTTTTGGGACAGTGTTAAGTTCTATCGAAAGGCATATCCTGGTAGTAAAATAAGGGTTGGTGGAATTTATGTATCTTTATCTCTCAAGAACCATCAATTAAAGCAATCTTTCAAAGAGAAATGTGAGAAATTTAACATCAAGCCACATTCAGGATTATACCTTCCTGCTGAAAAATATCAACCGGATTATTCCCTTGTTCCCACAAATCCCCATCCATTAGATTATCAGATAATTCATGCATCACGAGGATGCCCTCGTCATTGTAGCTTTTGCTATACCTGGAAATTGGAACCCGAGTTCAATTCAAAAAAGAGCATTAGCGAGGAGATTTGTTCAAATAAGCTAGTATTTTACGACAATAATCTTCTCAAGAATGAAAATATCGATGAATTATTGGAAGAAGTTGCAAATCTTAAATGGGGTGGGAAAGCCGTTAGATGCGAGTCGCAGAGTGGATTCGATGGTCGAATATTGGAAGAACGACCTGAATTAGCAATCGCACTCAAAAAGGCCAAATTCGATTATCCGAGGATTGCATGGGACTGGGGTTTTGAACAATGGGTGTCTATAGAGAAACAAATAAACATTTTAAAAGATGCTGGCTATTCATCAAAGAATGTCTATGTTTTCATGATCTACAATTGGAAATTATCATTTGAAGAAATGGAAAAAAAGAGAAAGAAATGTTGGGAATGGAAGATTCAAATCACAGATTGTAGATATAGGCCAATAACCCAGCTTCATGATTATTTTGATGCTCGGAAAAAGGTACAAACGTCTGAAGATTATTATATTCATGAAGGCTGGACAGATGCAGAAGTTAAGCAATTCAGAAGAAATGTGAGAAAACAAAACATATGTGTAAGGCATGATTTTACATTTCACAGTGGAAAACTCGAAAGGAAGGGAGTTAGCAAAAAGGAATCTATGAAACTAAGAAACATGCCGCCTGCAAAAATTAGAAAAATATTACCAGATGCTTGGTATCCAGATAATAATATGAAATTAAAAGGAGAGAAATAAACATGCAAAAAGATCAAGCACGTGGGTATTATCTTGAAGAAATAGTTCGAATATTAATGGCCAAAACAGGATGCATAAATGTTGAAAGTGGAAAAATACCAGGCAGAGGTGCGAATCATCAAATTGATTCTTATGGAATTTTAACTTTCCCATCATTATTTACACATAGAGTAAGACTAATTGCAGAAGTTAAATGGTTCAATGCTAGGAAAAAAATTAAACTTGAACACATACGAAACTTTACTGGTGTTATGAAGGATATATCAGAAAATTATTTTGTACCAGGGGAATTACGGGATCATGATTTGAATGATGTAAAATTAAAGGAACGTTTCAACGATTGTGCTGTCTTTTTTTCTCCCAATGCTTATACTCGTGATGCACAGCATTATGCTTGGGCTCAAAATATATATTTAGTACATCTTTCTAATTCTGGCCCGTTCTCTCAATTGGTTAATCGGGTTGAAGAATTACTTCAAGGAATAAATTATAAAAAATTGAATCAACAACAAATATATAAGATTGCGAAAAATCATAGCTTGGAAGATAAAATCCTTCAAGAAATGTTAAACAATACTTATTCTTACATTGCCATGATTGATGGGATATACCCAACATTATTAGTTACAGATGGGGCACTTAACCTCGCAAATAATATGGGTGATGACATTCATGCGGATGCACATAAAACTTATAGGGAAGAATTCAAAGAACACATAGATTTTCATTTTACAATTGAGGACAGTCGTTTCACTCTTTCCTTACCTACAATTATTGCTGAAAAACTTGTCAATTCTATTAATAAAAATAAGGTGGAACCCTTCGCTTATTTAGATATTTATACCCTTGCCCCCTATCCAAATATTGGTGGACCAAGTATTAGGAGAATTTTTAGGCTATCTCTTAAATTGCAAGGCATATAAACATTAATAATATATAACTAATAAAGATGGGAGAAAAATATCTCCGAGCATTCGTTATATAGATGAGAGTTCTAACTTAGTAAGGATTTGGAACGAAGGTGGGTGATTACTAGCTGGAGGCCGGGGTTGTGATATCGAATTCAAAAATTCGATGTTTGTGACACGATTCCCGCATCATCCTTTGGAAACCTCGGCTGTAAGGCCGGGGAGGGGTGTAAATCGGCGCACAACCCGGCCAAGCGGCTGGTTCCAGCCAACCACATCTATTTGCTAAACACCCGCTCCCGATGCCACTCCAGCGCCACCTGGCTCGGGAACCTTGCCGCGTCCTTGGGCAGTATGAGCGGCTCCCTGTGGTACTGGGTGATGATGCGTTCAGGCATCTCAATCTCGATTGAATCGGTGACCATGACCCGGTAGTGCTGGTCCACGGAGAGAAGGCCCGAATCGAACAGCCAGTGATGGGTCTTGCAGAGCGCCATGCCGTTGCGGATGTTGTCGTTGCGGTATTTTGCGAATGGGAGGATATGGGCCGCGTCGAGAATTGAAACACCGCTGGATGTGATGAATTTGATGCCGCAGACTGCGCAGGTTTCCTCGTAGTTTTCCAGAACATTTCTGCGGAACGATGCGCTCCGGCAGACCTCCGGGAACTCTGCGGTTTCCGATACTGGGTACATTGTGAATTCTTCTGCAATCTGGGATACGATTTTCTCCTCGTAGATGAAGGATTTATCGATGTTGGCGATTGCTTTGGTCAGGTTCTCTATCTCGGTTTGGGAGAAATAGCCGCCGTTCAGGAGCGCGTTGATGAGAGCGGTCTGGCTCTCTGGGTTGTTTATCAATTGGACAAGTTGCGGATTCATTGAAATTGTTTCTACCATATCATTGAATTGATTGAATGATTTGGGCTGCATTTGTCCAAAACCAGGTTTAAAATCTACATTCCAGAATCCCTCGGATTTCATATGGAAAAGAGGCATATGTATCGGGCCGGGTTTTTCGTATTCCAGCAGCTTCCAGAACTCCGACCAGGTGTCCCTGAGATAGATGTCGGGTTTGATGTCGGCCAGATCTATCTTGTGATTTTTTTGGAGCGTAATGAGGGAGAGCAAAAGGATTGGCTTGTGCGGGGCTTTGCCGACGGTGTATCGGTCTTTGTTCCTGTCAACGTGGAGGTTGCTGAACTTCTTGAGGTATTTCTCCAACTCTGGATTCTGTGGCATGTAATTACCTGTAAGTTGTCATTGTCATAAAGTCCTATCTCTCAAATTAATCAGATCACAATAGTTGGATTTTGCAATGCGATTAATTTCCTCTGGAGTTGATATACTACCCTGTAGCGAATCATTAAGCACAAATCCCCATGCTTTCGATATGTTTGACTGGCCAGAAACATTCGGCACAATAAAATAGGCATCATGCTCCGCAAGAATTTCAACAACGGAATCTAGGTAGCCAGTTGTACTGCTCATCAGACAATATATGCAATCATATTGCGAGAATAATTCATCCAAGTGTGGTTTAACCGAACCAGATTGAAATGCACTGTTCCAGAATTTCGCAACTTTTCTGTTTGGAGATTTGTCGCCCATCATCAATTCATAGTTTGGAATTAAATCCGTCGGGGAGATTATGCCAAGCAGAGCGGATACAATCAGGACATTTTTAATTTCACCGGATGCCATTTTTCTGCGGATGTCCCAATCTATCGCGGAATAAAGGTTTCCAGCGTATCTGTTGATTGCCATCATTGTCTCTGATTGATGAATGTTCCTATTTTTTGCCCAGGCCTTTAAAACTTTCCTTGTTCTCTCGTCTCCGGACCCCCTCATCTTATAGAAATTCATTGCAAGGTTCTGGGGTATGTTGGTATAGAAATTAATCAATTCATCGCGATGCGGATTGAGGAAAGGTAAACTGTTATTTCCTCCAACAACATTCCAAGTTCTGGATTCTCCTCCAGCATTCTTTCTCGAGCAACACGGAATCAAAAACAATGCTTTCGCCATCACATCCCCTCCACATACCTCTCCAATTCACTCAGAAACTCCCGTCCATAGCTTTCCTCCACGTGATTCACATTCCACAATCCCGACAATCGGATTTTATCGTTCTTGGCAAAATTGCCCAGCCATCCAGAAGATTGTGAATCGACACGCTCCGACTTCCCATAGTTCGACAGCAACCCGATCGCATTGCGCTCGATGTACCCGCGCATAGACTCAGGCCCCGGTGCATCATCCACACCCACCCACAGAAACGGCATCCGGCCGATGTGCTGGCTTACTAGTTTTTCAACAGGATATTCCATGTCGGTTATGGGCCTCTTCGCGGAGCTTCCCACGGACCAGGTTTCGGAACTCAGGCCATCCCTTTCGATGATGGCGGTGCCGACATGAAGTCGGAACACGGAGCCGCGATGATTTCCGCCGCCGGGCCTGCTCCCGCCGATCGTGCCCTGGTGGGTACTGAGCCGATGCCAGAGTGTGGTTTTCGAGGCGGTCTTGAGGGCGTGCGTCCCCACCCTGGTTACCCGGGGCTCGCCGTTTTCTCTGAGTTCTCCTTCCTCGAAGAAGAAATAGACACCGCGCTGTGGCCAGTTCATTCTGCCATTGCATTGGTTCAACATCCGTTTGCCGCCCAGCTGTCTCTCCAGTTGGCCCATAAGATTGTAGAACCGGCCAATATCTTCCCGACGTGACATAGACTTAAGAAGGAAATTCCTTAGTATAAATAATTTTATCTCGTAACCTGTTCATGAGTGCATGATTCATTGGGAATAATTCACCGCACCCGTTCTACAATCTCTCTAACCGCATTCCTCAGCCCCACGTTGCACCCCACCTCAAACTTCGAGACGACCCCAGCCCTTCCAGAATATTTCTCACAGAACTGGCGCAGCTCCACCACCCCTTTCTTGGAAGGCGGGTTCAGTAGTATCTCGTACACACGCGCTTTCGGGCAAGCTGCCGCGATCTCATCCAGCTTCTTCAGGTCGTCCATCAATGCGGCATGGTTCGTTATGTAGATTTTGAGCTGGAAGGCCGTGATCAGTTCATATTCTCCGCCTTTCTGCACAAATATTGCTATGTCGGTCTTCTGAGGTTTTATCTTGATGAATCTGGAAATGTCGATGTCATGCGTTAAAACGATATCTCCTGCTCTCAGTGAGAATGTGTTGGCCGTTTCCCGATGCGGCTGGAACTCAATTCCCAGCTTCCTCTCCAGTGTCTTCTGGATGTATTTGAAGAACAGGTATTCGGAAAGGCCAGTGAAACCGGAGGCGGTCCCGACCTCTGTTTTCAGCCGGTTCCAGAAAGAGAAGTAGGCCTCGGTCAGCGCGGCCTCGGGATTTTCCGAATCTAGGAGTTTGTCAATCGTATCGTCAAAAACGGCAAACGCATCCACAACTTCGCTCACTCGCTCATCCCCTCCCTTCTTTCCTTCATCTTATCCCTAATCTCGACTACTGTGTCGCAGGTCAGCAGCAGGTCGAAGTCGCAGGTCACATGCACGTTGAACAGTCCTGGACCAGTCCTAATCTTCCTGCCGAGCGGTATCGGTTCGCTGAGGTACCAGATTGTCGAAGGCAAATTCTGCCACTTGTCCCCACCACGGACTTTCTTCAGCTCCGGGATGATGCTAATGGGCGTGACATCATGTTCGATCCTGAGTACCTTCTGGACGCTGTCGAACCCGCCGCATCTCGATGCGATGTACAGCGGCTTCCTGTTGGCGAACTTGCCATGGCTCCAGAAGTATATCTTCCCTCTTTTTGTGTGTATTTCGTGGAAGCTAAGGCCCCCCGGCCACCATTCATTCTTGTTCGTAGGCACTATCCAAACCTCGTGGGTGTACGATCCCATGTAGTATTCCTCCTTCGCGAATTTGATGAAATTCCTGAGCCAGTAGCCTTCACTGCTACTCTCAGGATAACTCCTGAGAAGCGATATGGCATCCTCCACCAGCTCCGCCCAATACAATCCCTTCAATTTTCCCTTGAAAGCGTGGTTCTCCCGCTTGTATTTGGCAATCCAGTTCGAATGCTCCGCGTTCTGGAGAATGGCAAGGCGCTTTATCGGCTCCTCCAGTTCAGGAAGATACTTCTCACATTGCTCCAGGGAGGGTATGTCCAAACCGATCTTACCCTCGATAATGATATGGAACTTCCCAGGCAGGCGGATCTCGAGATCCGTGATGCCGCGTTTGTCCTTCACCGTGTTCTTCTGCAGCGATATCTCGATGTCCCCGAAACGTGTGAAATGCACGTTCTTTATGTCCAGTCTGTGCAATGTCTTCCTCAGGAATTCCGGGCAGACGCTGTAAAGGTAGCCCAAGGAGAAAGTGAGTGCGTTTTCGTTCGTTCCCAGCAAGCCGAACGGGGTTCTCACTTTTCTATCATAAGCTTTGAGCGTGTTCATCATTCTCTCATTCAATCGATAGGGTAACAAACATTATAACTCTTCCACCCTCCACCGTTTCTTCCCCCCTTCCTCCCACACCGTCACGTACCGCACGTCCACACCCTCCGGCACCTCAACACCCGCGAAATAGTCCCGTTCCCCCTTCACCGTGTTGCAAAATATCAATGAATACTTCAATTGGGCCTCCTTGGCCTGGCTCAGCTTGAACACGTCATACTTTATTTCATGGAAAAAATCCTTGCTGTGCTTGGTGATGTACTTGAACTCCAGGGCGGCGATGATGTCGCCCGGCTTCCCGCTGGAATGGCGAATGTCCTTGTTCACAACTGTATTATAATTGCTGTTCTGGATGAACTCGGGGCTCAGTATCGCCATATCGTAATGCGCGCGGTCGCCTATCGGGTCTATCTCTATCCTTTTCCGGCTGAATCTAGCTATTGACGGATACTCGGGCTTCAGTATGTTGGTCTTTTTGCCGTCCAGGGTGGTGTATTGATTGGAGAAGTCCTTCTTTCTGTAGAACACATGATAGCAGTACTGGTGAAATTCGTGCTCGTTGAAGAAGTTGTACGGCTTCCTGTGGAACTGGTTGGTTATCGTGTCGATGGTCTCTTCGATCTGTTGCTGGAATTGGTTCATTATCTCCCTCTGAACTGTAATTGGTTATAGGCGTATAAAAGGTGTTTCTGCCCCCAACCCTTTTCATCCCGCCCCCCAATTCCCCTCTGGTGCAACCATGACCGGGGAAGAACAGGAAAAGGAGATTCGAAAATTCCTTCACGTGAAATTGAAAATTGATAACCCAGACAAATTTCAATTGTATGTAGAAGCATTGACCCACAGTGTCGATTCCAACAAAGAACCCGGCCTTAGAAATAATGGCAGATTGGCTTATCTAGGGGATTTTGTTATCAATTTTTCAATTGGACATTATTGTTTTGATAAATATTATCCAGAAGGGGACAAGGGCGACATGACCATTCTCAGTAATGAATTACGTTCTGATGTAATTCTTTCTCAACGAGCAGAACCGTTCTTCACTGGACATCCAAATATAATTTTTGTTGCGGATTCAAAAACAGAACGAAATACAACATTTTACGCCAAAGCCCTCGAAGCCCTCTTCGGCGCCATCTACCTCGACCAGGGCTTCGAGAAGGCCAGGGCCCTCGCGGAAGAACATCTGCTTCAATCCGACCAATAGCGCGCGGCCGTCTCCCAATTGTCGGCTAGCCTGGGTGCCGTTGCCACTAAATCAAGCCCCTTTCATTCAGGTCGGCGATCATCTTGTCGACCATCGGTTTTGCCTCGTTCGCTATGGAAATCTTCTTCCTCCATTTGCCACTCTCTAGCACCCAATCGGAGTCAAGTATTCCCATGTCGAACAGCGAGTCGAGAGCTTTGCTGACGGTCGCCCTGCTCACCTGACCATCAAGCCTCTCTACAAGCTCGTTGAAACCCGCGCCGCTTCCATCGCCTTCCTTTTCAGCAGCCCTGATGTTTATCAGGACTGTGTTCCGTTTGGACAGTTTCTCTTTCACGTCACATCACCCCGTGCGACTGTTGGATATGTCTGGCCTCTCCACCAACATATGTTTCCCCACACAACATATACTGCAGTATAGTTATAAATAGTTTGCTGT
>VMTD01000035.1 GCA_013791785.1 Methanobacteriota archaeon | reverse complement strand
TGATTGAACATGTCCTCGCCCACATACCGCGACTTTTAAGTCTGCGGATACGGGCGCTTTCAAGCTGCTCTTCCGCGAGGACTTGTTCAATAAAAGTGCTCCCCATCTATTCTGAAATTTCAGCAATCAGGAATAAATCTGAATGAGTTCTTTTCTCTATGAAATTACGAAATTCAGGATGAAAACTGAAAGGATACCACACGCTTTAGCGTTGGGGAGCGTGGTAGGCCGCCATGTACCGTGCATATATCAGCACATTAAATCAAAGGTAAATGGCTTTGATAAATTAGGTACATGGCCCCCAGGTAAACTTCCAGCCCTGACAACAAACGCCAGCCACTTTAGGGCTGGTAGTTTACGCAGTTTTTTAATATTCATTAGCTGTTGCTCGTTCGATGGCATTATCAGAACAGAAATCCAGATATCTTGTCCTCGTATTATTCATAATAATAATCATAATTATAGCGGCAATATGGGCCGGAAGAGCCGGTCAGAAGGATGAGCCGGAGGCTTTGGTCACGTTCAATGCGTCCACAGGGATAACATTCAACTGCGAGGTTGCCGACACGGACCTGGAGCGGGCAGCCGGGCTAATGTACAGGGAAAGCCTGGATAATGGTTCCGGGATGCTCTTTGTTTTTGAAACACCCCATCTCCTGAGCTTCTGGATGAAGAACACCCTGATACCCTTGGATATCATATTCATTGACGAAAATGGAAATGTAATCAACGTGGAAGAAGCGAACCCGGAACCGGGTGTGGCAGACAACGATCTCACGAGATATAAAAGCCTTGAACCGGCAAAGTGGGTACTGGAGATAAATCAGGGGCTGAGCGAGTTGAATCACATAGTTCCGGGTACGGATGTTATCATAATATTCAACACGTAGCAAAGCTTTTTATTGCCCATAATCAATATGCGTCATGGTGAAATCAATGCCTGAAGTTGTGAGGGACAAGGGGCCTGAGGGCCAAGGAAGCATCGTATTCAGACAGAACCTGGAATATCCCAGAGCGCCCGGACATATAACATATTACCCGCCGGAGCCGTCCGATGACATGAAGAAACAGATGAAGAGGGACAGAGGCGGCGGACTGGCTGTATACATAATCGGCTTTGTCATTGTTCTCCTCGGATTCATAATCGCCATGGAATTTTCAGATGCGATAGAGGTGTATTCCCTGCTTATTCCGGTCGTTCTTATATTGGGCCTTGTCTCCGCTATAATGTTTCTCTACACCAACAACGTGGCGCTCGCCAAGCTTTCAAGGGCGATGCCCATGATATTGATGATATGTCTGCTTCTCATGTACATCTTTTCCATCATCACGACGGTAATGGAACTCACCCAGCTCGGAGAGAATGCGACGGAAGCTGCAGTGTCCGACGCGTTCGATGACCTGCTCAACTCAATAATTAATCCCGCGTTCTTTCTCATGTCAGCTGGTCTCATGACCTGCCGCGCCGGCGGGACCATGCTCTGGACCTCCACCAAGCTGATGAACCAATTCATACCCGGTATGATAATCATCGAGAACCCTGCCATGGCAGCCCCACAGGCCACTGTTCAGCCCGCTGTTCAGCCACCTGTCGCCAAGAGTGAGAAAGAGGATGCGATGCTGTGCGAACACTGCGAAAAGCCGCTTGAATACATCGAGGAGTATCAGAGACATTATTGTTATAGTTGCAAGGAATACGCCCCGAAGGACGCATAGTCCTGTTCCAACAGATTCGGCATCGTATAATTATTGGTATGCCGGCAGTGCATCAATTCTCAACATCTCAGAGATGGCCATATCTAACATTCTCGGTCTGTGAATGGACAGACCTAGGAAATGAATCATTGATAAAAGTAAACTACCAGCCCCTAAAGGAGCTGGCGTTTGTTGCTAGGGCTGGAAGTTTACCTAGGGGGCCGTGCACCTCATTATCAAAGCTTTAAAGCTTTGATTTTCGATATACATAGTATGCACACGATGCATGGCAGGTCATGCATATGAGCATGGCGATCTACCACGATCAAAAGGTAAAATGGCTGGCCATGTTTCAGGCCAGCATTCCATGTTTCTCAGTATCTCTTTCTGCGGTATATCGCAAATGCCACCGACATTCCGGAAAGCAATACAATTATTGCCATGAATGATGGTGCCGGCAGTCCGAGGAATCCCTTGTCGCTGGTGACCTGTATGTTGGGGTCCCTGGACACACCGATGCTCGTTGTCTGTGAGGCATCCACATAACCGCTCATTGAGACATATGCCGTTATCCTGAAGGTCGTGTCGATTGTCACGTTGTTCGAACCGAATGTGGTGACGAATTCTCCCGCGGCATTCGTTGTTCCGCTTACCTCTTCAAGATATCCGCCCAGTCCGGCCGGGGTCATTGTCAGAACGACGTTGGCACCAGATATGACTGTATTGCTGGTACGATCCTTCACGATGACAGTTACGCTCGTGGTATTACCAGATTCCAGTGATGTGGCACCCCTGCTGATGTCAATGTTGAAATTCATCATCAGTGGGTGGACGGTTATGTCCAATGAATCTGAATCCGTAACGTAACCGATTGTGAACGCCTTGGCAGTCAGGGTGATTGTCCTGGAAGTGGATGTGCTGGGTGCGGTGTATGGTATAGTGTATTGGCCGCTGTCGAAAATCGGGATCCCGAAGGTTCCCTCGCCGGTGAGTAACAGTTCGGTTGCCTCTATGGATGCCCCCTGAAGATCCTGGACGCTGACGAAAAGGTTCATGCTCTCTCCGTCATTTATGAAGTTCTTAACGCTGGAGATGGTAACTGTAGAGTCACCTATCATCTTGTTCTTCAGATTTGTGAATGTCCAGTAATTGTTTATTCCGCCCAGGGTCTGAACCCAACCGACATACAGATTGGTCTTGTAGGCATGGCTCACCATGTAAGTGAATAGCGGTAAGGAAGGCACCATATCTTTCAGTACGGCCTGGGCATCTTTGATGTATTTTTCCCTCGAGGCGGGTTCCATCTGAGAATTTGCCTTTTCAATAACGCTGTCGAACACAAGGTAGCTGTATGTGATGTTGAGCATGTCGTCCTCGTAGTCGAGAGTGTAACTGCTGTTAAGTGTGAATAAGCCGTCATCCATTGATATGTTATACCAGGCGACATCGAGGAGTGTGCCATTGTGGTATACCAACGGGGTACCAATGAGTTTAGTATGATCGAGTTGAGCGGTCCATGTTTCATTATCCACTAATTGTGACATGAGTGAAGAGTTCTCGATAAGGCACTTGCCCTCGAAGTTCAGCAGATTCATGTTGGTGGCCACATTTTCGGAGTGGTAAATGTCATTTATGAACTGGGGGTCTAGGGTGGCAGAGTTCTCATTTGCAAGGTACATGTCGAAATCGTCTGCAAGTATGTTTGCCATGTGAACTTCCATCGTGTCGTTTACAAGTGTAACATTCAGTCCAAGTATCTCGAACCAGGTGATGATGTTCGTGGACATTGTGTACGGCGTGACGTCCTCTATCTGTGGACCGAAGAGTGTGAGTGAAAAGCTTTCGTAACCGATCTCTGGATGGTTCGGATCCGGGCCGGGTTTGTCTATGAAACCACTGGAATTGTAATCGTCATAACCTGCGTCTTTCAGTATCTTTCTTGCCATGGTTATGTCATATGATGGGTATGTTACCGAGCTGTTGAACCAGGGCAAGTTGTACTTGCTAATCACGGAGTTGGCACTCTCAAGACCGCCACTGATATCGTAAATCGTGAGTTTATCTTTGTTCATGGCATAGCTAATTGCCTTTCTCAATGCAACGTCATTGAGTATGTGTCCCTCTAGGTTGTTGAATCCCAGGTACCATTGGTTCAGGCCGCTGCTTTTCATGGTAGTTGAGTTCGCGTTCTGGAGAAGGTTCGTATTGTTGCCGCCAATTTCCACATTCAATGTTATCTGTTCAGTCAGAAGGTCCCAGCCGATGAAATCCAGCTTGTCCGTCATCAGGTCGAATGCAGCCCTGTAAAGGCCGTCATATCTGGGATCCTCTCCGGAGTATATCTGGGTGTACGGGTAGTTTGCATTGAAATCCCCGACTGCATATGGATAATATGTGTATGTGATTGTGTCAATATATGGCCTTGCAACGAAGTGATCACCGAAAGCTTCAAGGCTGGTTGAAGTCGCATCCGAAGATACAAATTTGAATGGTCCGCAGCCCTTTGGTGCGCTTGTGCTGTTGAATCCCACAGGTACGATTTTCATCAGCATCATTTCGCTGAAGAACCTTGAATCCGGTGCCTCCAGGTCGAAAGTTATGGTGTTGGTATCTGTATCCTTGGTCATGGATGTGATATAATCAATATTGTATCCGCTCGGTCCGAATGTGTATTCCACATCATTGAGCGTCATTTCAGTATCATCATGCCAGTAAATGCCGCTTTTCAGTGTAACGGAAACCACGGAAGTGTCAACCGCATTCACTGCCCAGCTTGATGCCAACCAGGGTTTAAGTTTCAGTGTGTAGGGGTCAATGCGCCCGAGGGGTTCGTAGAGTAAATCGATAATCTGGGTTGCGGATTCGTTCAACGTGCTTGCCAGCGGGTTGAGTGAACTTGGTTGAGATTTCAAAGCAACCCTCAATCCACCGCCGTATGGTCCGCCTATGTAGTCCTGTGCGATTGTTGTGGGTGTGGCGAGAACGGCAAACACCGAGATTAACATTGTCATAATCACGATTAAGCTTATTCCTGCGTTCTTGGCCCTTGAGCCAGAGTCCTTTTGTTTCATAACATTCTCCTCCGTTGCGGGTATCATTAAAACGGCCAATGCATTGTTTTCATATGCATAAGCTCCCATATGGTTCGATGTTAATAACAAGAATATATATATATCTTTCCGTAAAATCGTAAGATGTCATATTATGTCAATTGTTCTGAAGCCAACTATCCCTATTATTCAAACTCCTTCTTTGATTAATTAATTCGAAATTGAAGTAAACTACCAGCCCCTAAAGGAGCTAACGTTTGTTGCCAGGGCTGGAAATTTACACAGGTAGCCATGCACCTCATTATCAAAGCTTTAAAGCTTTGATTCCATGTGCAGATATGTGTACGATGCATGGCGGGTCATGCATATGAGCACGGCGGATTCCCGCGCTTTTATTGTTTATGTCGATTCATCTCCGGCTTGAAAGCCAGAGTTTTCTCGACATTTTACAATAAATTGTTTATTGCAAAGAATAAATAAACGATTGCGGTTATACCCTGACGGTGCGACATTGGTATCGCTAAAAAATATACTCACACATATACTTCAGGCCCATGATTTCGAGGTTTACGAGAAGGATGGGGTGCTCCGCGGAGAAAAGGACGGCGCCATAGTTACTGTCGGCCTTTACGACAATATCACCGTTAAGGAGATAAGGGCACATGCCGGATATGTTTCACACGAGCAGGGCAACCACATAATTTGTGTTCTGGAAGCCAACGAAACTGCAGAAGAGGAAGCCAGAGCGCTTGGATTGACCATCTGGAAAAGATCCGACCTGGAAACGGAACTCGGCATGGCCATAACCGACCAGATTCGAACCGGCAATACTATTTTCAAGGGGCTTCTTGAACAGCCGCAGGCGCCAATAGAATCCCACCCCCTAATCATCGAGAACCTTGGAACGGAGGGACAACCCAATGTTCTGAAGACTCACCTGACTCTGGACGATGTGAAGGAGATTGCCAAGAATACCATCCAGGGATTCAAGTATGAACTTGAATTCGTTCCGCACTATATCTTCAATTATTCCTGCAGCTACGAGGGAAAGGACGGGCAGACCGTTCAGAGATCCGGAACCATATCGGTGAATGCGCTCACAGGAAAATTCTCGGAATGGGTGCATCAGCCCGAAGTGGATACCGAAACCGAGCACGTAATACAGCTGGAGCCTAAGATTGACCAGGACAATGCGGAAAAGATTGCATTCCATGCGATAATCACCCTCAACACCGAATACAAGGAGATAATCATCGAGAGGGACCACGCAACCATCATGGAAAGGGCGACCTACAAACCTGAGATGGGCGCCATAGTTCTGGAGCACCAGGTAATCGTCATGGTCCCGGTCTGGTGTGCCGAGGGTAAGCACGGTGTCATGATACTGGACGGCATAACCGGAAAGGTCATCAGTGAGGATTATTACGATTCACACTGAGCAATTATCTTATTTGCTTCATCTCTCATTTTATCATAATGGCTGCCTTTCCAGTATACCTTTTTGCAGCCGGGACATTTCCAGAATTCATTCAATTTCGAAAACACCGCCTCCGGAACCTCCTCCGCGACACTTATTTTGTCTGCGGTTTGAAGGACCGAATTGCATTCCAGGCACCGCGTGAGAATGCTTCTCTGTTCAGGCGGGTGTAATCCCAACACAGTGATTATCTGGTTCCGCAGTGTGTCCTGGCTCAGCAGAATTGAGCCGAGCACTCTCCCACACAGTTCCCTGTCCCTGGAAATGATAATTCTGTCTTCCAGCTTGGCCAGTTGAATGATTTCATCGTCACCCATGTCCCTGGCATATACCGTGTCAAACCCCAGGATGCGCAGCCACCTGGCCAGCGTCCCGAGCATGGTATCGGCAATGAACTTCATTCCCTCTCGAACTCCAAAAGCACTCCGGAACCGCTCATAGTGGTTTTGACGAGCCGGATATTCGTGAACTCGTTCTCCTCGCCGAAACCTTCCCCGTCCACCGGTGTCGGGGCGTTGGCCCCGCCTATTATCCTGTTGCTTATGAACACCTTGAACTCGTCCACCAGGCCGGCGCTGACAAATGACCAGATGGTCCTGCCGCCGCCCTCCACCAGAAGGGTCCCAATACCCATGTCGCCCAATATGGCCAGCATCCCATTGAGGTCTATGCGTTCCTTCCCGCAGGTCAGTACCTCGGCCCCCGGAACATCGGCGGCATGTCCTTCGGTAACAAATACAAGGGTCCTGGAGGCGCCGTCCAGTATTTTTGCTTCCCGTGGTATGCGACATCCGGAGTCCAGGATTATTCTGACAGGCTGTTTCACTTCATCGACATATTTCACCTTGACAAGAAGTGACGGGTCATCCGCCAGGACCGTTCCAACGCCCACGAGTATTGCATCGCATTCATTCCTCAGTCTGTGAACCCTGGCCATGTCTGCCTCGTCCGAAAGACGAACCTGTTTCCTCATACGACTGGCTATCTTGCCGTCCGCCGACATTGCGCAATTGACTATAACTCTGGGAGGCATGCACCCGCATCACCCTGCTGGCATATTATTCTTTTCCAACTGCGTAAGAGGTCGCTGATGAGAAACCTCTTGCAACGGTAAGTGGTCCGTATCACAAAGTTTTCTTCTATTATTCCAGATAGCTCTGCCAATAAATTATGGAAATTTGATATAAGCTGATACAGGGACATATCAGAACATCCAGTCAAAAAATCAAATATGTTATTGCTGAATATTAACTTTTGAAGGCTGACCACTTACTGTCCCAATGCCAAGAACGCTCGGTCCTTAAGGGCCGAGATGAATTGGCATAGAACAGTAACGGAAGAAGACCGTTGCATGCCGTGTTAATGCAATCAAAGCAAATCGAAGCCGGCGAGCTTCGATAAATCAGGCAT
>VMTD01000092.1 GCA_013791785.1 Methanobacteriota archaeon | reverse complement strand
CTTCATTTTGATGACAATCGGTGAATGCGAAAACTAAATCTATGCAATAATGAGCGTTCGCCATGAATCATCAATGTATCAACAAACAGATTCATCGTGTGTGTAATTTCCGCAAAATCATAATAAGCAGATAAATGCATGATTTTGCGGGGTTATAGCTCTTCCGGCGCCACTATCCCCAGCGTGTCCAGCGCGTTCATCAACACCAGTTTCGATGCCGTTACCATGGCAAGCCTGGCGTTCTTCAGCTTTTCCTCGGCCACCAGCACCGGGCAGTCCCTGTAGAACTGGTTGAACATCGCGGCCAGTTCGAAAGCGTACGCCGCCACGGGATGGCAGGCCATGTCCGTTCCGCATGTCCTTATGACCGACGGGAACCTGGCCAGCATCTTGGCCAGCTGTACCTCCGACGGGTGCGCAAGTAGTTTTAGATCGTAATCGCCGAACTCCGTGGCCTTGCGCAGGATGCTGCTGGCCCTTGCATGGGAGTACTGGATGAATGGGGCGCTGTTACCCTCGAAGTTCATGGCCTCCTCCCACTTGAAAATGAGTTGCTTCTCGGCCTGGATGCGGATGATGTTGTAACGTATGGCGCCGATGCCAACGGCGTCCGCAATGCCGCGCTTCAGTACGTCATCCAGTTCCGGCCGGCGCTTCTCGACCTCTTCCCTGGCCAGGGCAATGCTCTCTTCTACGAGGTCGTCCAGATAGACTACCCGTCCGCGGCGGGTGGACATCTTGCCCTCCGGAAGCGATACGAATGAATAGAACACGGGTTCCACCGGTTTCTCCTGACCCAGGAGGTTCACTCCGATGCCGACGACTTTAGCTTTCAGCTTGTGGTCCTCGCCCAGGACATCGATGGCACGGTCGTAATTTGCCAGCTTGTCCAGGTGATAGGCCATGTCCCGGGTGCTGTAAAGGCTGGAACCGTCGCCGCGTGTGAGAAAGAACTTGTTCTCCTTTCCGGAAATGCCGAAATTGTCCAGGTCCAGATACAGCGCGCCGTTGTCTTCAGAGGTGCATTCCATGGCCCGGAGCTGTTCAATGATGCGCTCAACCGAGCCGTCGAAGATGTACTTGGATTCCCATGCGAAAGAATCGAAGTTGATGTCCAGGCGCCTGAGTGACTGGGTCATGCCATCAAGAACTCTCTGGCAGTTGGTCTGCACCCTGGTTGCGATTTCCGGGTCCCTGTCCTCGTACTTCGAGATGATAGCGTCTATCTCCGCCAGCACCTTCGGGTCCTGCTCCATTCTCCTGCTGGCTTCCTGGTAATACCAGACAAGGGCATGGTCGGCTTTCTCGGGGATTTCACCTTCCTGGACGAGGTTCTCCACGCCCCAGGTAAGGGTCACCTGCTGCTTTCCCATGTCGTCCACGTAGAATTCTGTGGTCACGTCATGACCGCATCGCCTCAGAATCCTGGCCAGCGTATCGCCTATTATTGGGTTCCTGGCCCTGCCCACGTGCAGCGGGCCGTTGGGGTTGGCGCTGGTATGCTCCAGATTGATTTTTATGCCAGAAGATTCGGCATTGCCGTAATTCTCCCTGAGTTCCATTATGGATTCGACAGTCACCCGCACCAGTTCCTCGGGTTCGATGTGAAAATTGACATAAGGACCGCTGGGTTCTATCTTGCAGAACATGGCATCGGTACCCAGCGATGCCGCAATTGACTTTGCTATCTCCGCGGGGGATTTCTTCAGCTCCCTGGCCAGCGGAAAACACGGGAATGCAAAATCGCCCATTCCCTCAGGCGGCAATTCGACAGGCAACCGTGTTTCGGTGCCCAGGGCTGTGAGGGCTGCAATCATCATTTCTTCGGCCCTATCTCCGAATGCCAGCAAAGGATCAAGCACCATCTTACCCACCTAGCTTGTATCTTAGAATGGCAGCCAATCCGTTGAAGGCCTTCATGAGCATTTCCCCTTCCTCGAAGTCCATGGAAATAATTTCCACATTGGTACCGAAGGAATCCGCAAGTTCGTAAAGGTCATTTATCATGTCAACATGCTTGGTGATTTCCACCTCTGAATTGCACTCCGGGCATTTCACGTGCTCCAGTGATTTGACTATCAGGTTTCCGGATTTACCGCATTTCGGGCAGGTGTACTCGATTATGTCCTTCTGCATACCCTCTGATATCAAGAGCGTATCAATAGCGCCCCTCATCATTGCCTCCCTGGTCTGGGCTTCCCCATAGGCTGTGTGACCGCCGTCCGGCTTCCTCAGCTCCTCTAGGAACCTGTTGATGAGCTTCTTTTCCTTGGTCAGGCTCAGGTCCGCAAGAGCTGGTTCTGCGTTATGCATCAGCTCTTTCAGACCGTATTCGTCCGTGTAACCGACCTCGAATGTGCCGATTATCCTTTTCATCAGTTCGTGATGGAGGTAATTGTCCTCCATGAACTTGACCTTGGTGGAGCCCGGGCCGCCGATTATAACGCCCTTCAGGCCCTCAATTGCCATGAATCTATCGTTGGCAATCTCTGCTACGTTCTTGAAATATTCGTGAACGGAAATTTCAATAAGCCGCTCAAATCTCTGCGCGGACTGGCCACCGGCCTTGTGCTTGCCCATGACCATTGACTGGAAATTCTTCACGACCTCTATCCGCCGTCCGTTCAGGATGCCGATTGTGGCTTCGTTTCTGTCTATGACGATGAGACCGTAGACCTCGCTCTCGGTGAGCATGGCCTCCAGCTGTTCCAGGTAGAAATGCGAATCACATCGGTACAGGAAGGTCGTTATGGGTTCGGGTGGTTGTATGATGAAGGACACCGGTACGGTCTGATCACCGCCGGCGGACCTGTGACCCACAAGGAAAACGAGACCGTTCTCCGGGATGTTCTTGAATGTCTTCAGCTTTCCGGATATGGAATCAATGGCCCACATGACGTTCTTCTTGGTGGTCCTGGACTTGATGTTGGATGACTGGGCATACTCGTTCCGGAGGTAGCCGGTAACATCCGATACTCTCTTTTCAGGCGGCACGTAAAGCGATATGAGTTCAGTGGCGCGGCCCTTGATGCTCTGGATTTCTCTGAGCTGCTTCTTGAATTCGTACCTCAATAGGTCCTTTGATTTCGTCATCTGCCACTCATCCTGTACCTGAGGCGAAGTATTGCCCCTTTAAGAAAATAACGCTATATTATGCTTTCAATAATATCGTCAACCAGTCTGTCGCAGTACATACACCTGAGTTTTACTTCCCTGCCGCCTAAGACTGTAAATTCAGTCTCGGTTGGCTCGTCCTTGTTGGTGATGCAATTTGGGTTGGAACATCTGGCAATGCCGGTGATGACCTTCGGAAGGGTGACGCGGCTCTTCTTAATCACTTCCTCATCCTTGATTATCGCGATGCTGGCATTTGGGGAGATGAGAGATATTATGTTCACCTCGCGCTTCTTGAGTTCCCTGTCCTCTATCTTGATTATGTCCTTGTACTTCATCTTGCCGCTCTTCACGTACATTGCAATGCTTACCGTTGAATGCGCATCCGGGTCAGGAACACCCAGCAACCTTGCGACTTTCAGGGCCATGCCCGGTTCGATGTGGTCTATCACTGTGCCGTTCTTTATCGGCGTTATCTTCAATTCCTTCATTCCAGCACCCCCGTCACAAGCCCGAGAAGGGCCATCCTGGTGGGCACACCGTAGAATGCCTGCTTGAAGTAGGCGGCGAATTTCGTGTCATCGACTTCCGGGTCAATCTCCTTCACTCTGGGAAGCGGGTGCATGACTATGGCGTTCTTCTTGGCATTCTCCAGGGCGTCCAGGTCAATCTTGAAAACGTTCGCGACCTTCTTGTAGCTGGCCTCATCCGGGAAACGCTCCTTCTGAATGCGGGTAACATAAATCACATCGGCTTCCTCCACCACTTCCTCCAGGGTATTGGCTAATTGCGTTCGAGCGCCCATCTGTCCGGCCAGTTCCACCACCTCGGGGGGCATCTGCAGGGATGGTGGCGCCACGAAAGTAAGGTCCGTGTCAAATTTAGCCAGGGCATAGGTGAGAGAGTGAACGGTCCGCCCGAACTTCAGGTCGCCCACAAGTGCAATCTTTCTGCCGTCTATCTTGCCGGTCTCCCTCCGAATGGTCATGAGGTCCAACAGGGTCTGGGTCGGATGCTGGCCTGCGCCGTCGCCGGCATTTATGACAGGAACATCAGAAAATTTGGATGCCAATCTTGCGGAACCCTCCTGGGGGTGCCTGATGACGATGACATCGGAGTAAGCGGAAGCCATTCGAATGGTATCGGCTAGGGTCTCGCCCTTCTTCACCGAGGTTCCGCCGGGTTCAGCAAAACCGAGAAAACGACCGCCGAGCCTCAGCATGGCGCTCTCGAAGCTCAGTCTGGTCCTGGTGCTGGGTTCGAAGAAAAGTGTAGCCATTATCTTGCCCTTCATCAGACTGCTGGATTTTTCACCCCTGGCAATCGGAATCATACCATCTGCCAAATCAAGAATATGCTCGATATCTTCCCTGCACAAGTCCCGGACGGACACTATGTGTGTTCCCTTGAAATTCATGTTAACCGGGAGGCTGCATGGGGGATTTAGATTATAAGGTTAACCGTTCAGCGTAAGTGGTCAACCTTCAAAAATTATTATTCAGCAATAACAGATTTGATTATCCGGCTGGCTGTTGTAATCAATTCCCGCTTCAGTTATATCAAAAAGCCATAATTTATTGGCAGAACTATCTGCCGTAATAGAGGGGAACTTGGGGATGCGGACCACTTACCGTTGTAAGAGGTTTCGCATATGTGACCTCTTACTATTCGGCGAGAGAATTCAATATTCTGAAATTTTAGATTTTAGATCTTAGATTTTAGATTGATGCTAGCAGAATGTTCAACCGTATTTTAGATTTTAGATTTTAGATCTTTGTTGGAAATATGCCACGCCGTCAATCCGTCGTAAATCTACAATCTACAATCCCCAAATCTACAATCGTCGTAAATCTACAATCTACAATCCCTAAATCGAAAATCGTTATCGTTTCGCTGAATCCTTACCGTTCGGCGGGAGGCAATATCTTTATCATGGCCTGCACATTGACCCCCGGGAAACTAAATGAAACTAACATACGCTGAAGCTGGCGTGGACATAGAGAAAAAATCCGATGCTATCAAATCCCTGGTAAATGTTCTGGGATTCTCGAGGCAGGGCGTCGGAAAAAGGGTGGAAATGGATGGCGGCTATGCCGGGTTCATAGAGTTCGGGTCATATGCACTCGGTCTCTGTACAGACGGTGTTGGCACCAAGATCATGATTGCAAATGCCGTGAAAAAATGGGACACCATCGGCATTGACTGTGTTGCCATGAACGCCAATGACCTTGTTTGCGTGGGAGCGGAACCGCTGGCATTTGTCGATTACATAGCCATAGACAAGCCGGATAACGAGTTAGCGCGTCAGATTGGCCTGGGCCTTCAAAAGGGTGCGGAACTTGCCAATGTCTCGCTGGTAGGCGGAGAATTTGCGATACTCCCTCAGATGGTCAACGGGTTCGATTTGGCAGGGACCTGCATGGGCTGGGTCAAGAAAAGCAAGCTCATCACCGGGAAGAAGATTGCGGTCGGGGATGCCATCATAGGCATGAAAAGTTCGGGCGTGCATTCCAACGGGCTGTCACTGGCCCGCAAGGTGCTGGAAGTCAACGAGATCAGCTATGACGAGAAATTTGCCCAACTCGACCGACCCATCGGCCTGGAACTTCTGGAACCCACCAAGATGTACGTGAAGGAGATACTGAGCCTTTTGAGGCATTGCGAGATTCACGGCATGGCGCATATCACCGGTTCCGGACTTCGCAACCTGGTCAGGCTGCACCCGAAGAGGGAATTCAGGATCGAAAAACCTCTGGAACCCCAGCCCGTTTTCAAGATATTGGAAGAGATGGGAAACATCTCGGACAAGGAACTGTACCAGACGTTCAACATGGGAATGGGAATGGCCATAGTGCTTCCCGAAAAGCATGTGAAGAAGGCCCTGGCAATACTCAACAAGACCGGTGAGGCAAAAGAGGTCGGCCGTGTTTACGAAGGTACCGGGGCCTGCAACTCCGAAGTGGGGGTCGAGTATCACAGTTATTGAGGGATTGATTTGACAATTTACGAGTTCGAGGGCAGGAAGCCGAGAATCGCGGCCGGAAGTTTTGTCTATCCGGAGGCGACAATAATCGGCGATGTGACCATCGGTGAGGGATGTTACATCGGCCACGGAGCGGTTATCAGGGGCGATTACGGAACAATCGTTATCGGCGACAGAACCGCAATCGAAGAGAATTGCATCCTCCACGCCAGACCCGGGGAAATACTCAAAATAGGCAGCGATGTGACCATCGGCCACGGGGCAATAATCCACAACTGCACCCTGGAGGATTTCTGCATCATCGGCATGGGCGCCATAGTTTCCGATTATGCCACAGTCGGCGTTTGGGCCGTGGTGGGTGAGGGCGCGGTAGTCAAGAACAAGTCGGTAATCGAGCCGGGCCAGATCGTCGTCGGAATACCGACGAAGCCCGTTGCCCAGGTCAGCGAGGATTACAAGAAGCAGTGGACGCATTTCAAAGGCATCTATGTTGAGCTGGCGAGTGGCAGGCTGGCGGCGGGGCTGAAGAAGATAGAATGAAAAATATTGTTCCGTGCAAGAGCATTTTTAATAAACATGAAATCGCGTACACGATTTTATTTCACCCTAATAGTTTCCAAATTCATCGGCGCCCTGGTCTCGAATCCGAACTTCTTGTACATTGAGCTGGCCAGGTCGGAACACTTGTAATCCTCACCGTGGCCAATGATTATGCGCTCCGGTTTCGGTTCCATGCCCTCAACATATCTCATGAGCTGGCGCCTGTCGCTGTGACCGGAGAAGCCGTCCACCGTTTCAACGTTCATGTTCATGTCCAGAACCATTCCGTCGCTGCGGTTGCTTAGCTGTATCTCTTTCCAGCCCTTCTGTATCTTGCGGCCCATGGTTCCCTCGGCCTGGTATCCCACGAATATTATGGATGATTTCGGATCCCTGGCCCATGCCTTGAGGTACTCCAGGACCGGTCCGCCGTTCATCATTCCGGCAGTTGCCAGTACAATACATGGTTCAGGGTCATCGGCAATTCTCTGACGCATGTCCATGCTCTCCACGCGCTTGAATATGGGCGAGAGGAACGGGTTCTCCTTCTGCTGGAATATCTGGGTCCGCAGGGAACTGTTGAGATATTCCGGGTAAGCGGTGTGGATGGCCGTAGCTTCCCAAATCATACCATCCAGATAGACTGGCACGGAAGGAATCTGCTCATTGCGCATGAGATCCTCCAGGACCAGCATGACTTCCTGGGAACGACCGACTGCGAAAACGGGCACCAGGACCCGGCCGCCCAATTCCAGGGTTCTGACAAGTGTCTGGCGCAGTTGGACAGATGCTTCCGTCCTGCTGGGCTGCATATCATGGTAACCGCCATAGGTGGACTCCATCACCAGGGTCTCCACCCTTGGGAAACGGTTGACTGCGGCGTTGAACAGCCAGGATTTCTCGAATTTCATGTCGCCGGTCATGGCTATGTTGTACAATCCATCGCCAATATGAAAATGGCATACTGCTGAACCGAGAATGTGGCCGGAATTCTGGAATGTCAGCCTGACATCATGAGCTATGTCGGTGGTCTCACCATACTTCAGGGGAATGCTGTGTTTAACTATCTCCCTGACATGGCTGGATTCGTACTGGCCCTTTTTTGCTTCGCCGAAAGACACCTTGATGGAATCGATGAGCAGGAGCGACATGAGGTCCCTGGTGGGCGGGGTGCAGTACACCGGCCCGGTATAGCCGTATTTGTAGAGGACCGGAAGCATCCCGCAGTGGTCCAAATGGGCGTGTGTTATCACAACGGCATCCAGGCTTTCGATGGGCAGTAGTTCCGGCGCCATGAGGTAGGGCGTCACGTTATCGCTGGAGGGCATTGCCCCGCAGTCAATCATGACCTTGCTGTTCTTGGTGTGGAGCAGCGTACAGCTCCTTCCGACCTCTCTGTAACCACCCAGGGTTGTGAGGCGCACCCAGTTCTCCCCTTCGGGGGTCTCCCGGACCAACCTTCGGCCCAGTTTTCTGAGAAATTCGATTCTGTCCTCGCGGACGCTCCTGAGGTAGCTCCGAACCTCGCTGACCGTCTTGGAGGGCAACGGCGGCGCCCTTGTAACCTTGGGTGCCCAGCCGATTGTCTTCTTGAGCTCGTTGAGAAGTGCCCCGTGCTTGCCGATTACCAGGCCAGGAGTTATGGCTTCTATGGTAACTTCGCCGGTTTCATGCTCGAAATAAATATCAGTTATCTCCGCTTCCTCCGGAATAATCTTGCGGATCTCGGCCTCGGCCTGTTCGGCGTTGGAAAGAAGTTTCGGGTCCGGCCGTATGGCTACCCTGCGCCTGAGGCTCTGTGCCAGCTGTTTGATAATCTCAATGTTATTGGCAAGGCCTTCCATATCCTCTGTATAGATGATAATTACGGCGCCCTCGAAATCAATCTCGGTTATTTTAATATTTGGCGGTACGATTCTTCTTATCTCGTCCCTGGCCTGTTCAAGTATCTGTTCTATGCTCACGGGTTCACGACCCAAAACCGACAACTGCCCCTATGCCAGCTTCATTTTTTCAATTCGTTTGTTGACCTCGGCTTCATCCAATTCCTTGAATTCCTTCTTGGTGATAGCTGCAACACTGATGCCGTTTCCTGAGGCCGAGTCACGCTTCATTGCGGCGCTGAGACCCCTTATGGCGAGGTCAATTCCGTCGTTCACGGAAAGACCTTCCTTGAAATAATCCTCCAGGATGCCGTAAACGTACGGGGAACCGGAACCGGTTGTAACGTAATCATCCGGTATGGAACCGCCAGCGGCGTCCAGGGAGTAAACGTGATAACCGTCCTCGTCAACACCGGCCACAATGAGCTGGACCCAGTAAGGGTAGTATGAGCGGCCGTTGAGAATGTTGGCCAGCATTGTTGCGGCTGACCTGATGGGCATGTAACTGCCCCTCTTGAGCCTGTAAAGCTCTGCCTCGGCCTTGAGGTACCTGGCAAGGGTCTGTGCGTCCCCCACGAGACCGGCAACGGTAAGGCCGATGTTATCATCGATCTTGAAGAGTTTCTGCGTCTTCTTGTGCGCGATAAGCGTTCCCATGGTGGCCCTGTGCTCGGTGGCAATGACCACGCCGTCCTTGCAAGTAATACCTACTGTGGTAGTACCTTTCTTTAATTCCTGAGTATATTCTGGCATATCATCCGCTCCCTTAAAATCGGGTGACTGGAACATAAATTCTTGTCACAGTACCGAATCTCAATTCATTGGATATAATGTACAATGAGGATAATCTAATTGCGGTATTTAAGCATTTGGTAGAAACATCATGCATTATAGAAAAAACCGGCCCCTCCCCACCTAGGGGCCGTCGATCTTTCTCAGATAGGCAGCCTGGACGATATCCCGGCGTGGTATTCTTGCACCACTATTTCCTTCTGCGGCGGCTCCCATGACGCGTTTCCTCAGGTTTTATGGTAATAGGGCGCGCGGCCAATTCCAAAATGTCGGCTAGGCTGGGTGCCGTCGCCACCCCGCCCTTACAGGCGAGGCTTCACAATTGAAGGTTACAAAATGCCCCATTTGTTTATAAAAATCTCACTCGATTCCAGAATGCTGCAAGAACCCCGCCCTCACAGGCGGGGCATGCTGATGGGAGAATGTTTTGCAGAAAGATGCAAACGACGGCTACGATGGGAGGAGGGAGAATGCCCTGAACATAAATTGAAACCGACTTGTAGCACCATTCCGGGTTCAGCCCAACCGAAGAACGGGGCTCCGGCACCGGCCAACCACATGCCCTCGAAATCCTTATATATATAAATCCCCATATACATATGGCCTTCGGGCAAGGATGGGATGTGGATGTCATGCAAGTATTACTATAGAGGCGGCCTTTGCGCCAACAGCCAGATGGACAAGCCATTTTGCGTTGGAGAAGATAAATGCGGATTCCTGGGCGGAAAGATTTCGGCACCGGCAGAACCGGGTACGGCGACTGTGGCTGCAAAGCAGGAAATTCAGTTCTCCACGCAGGTTTTCCAGGAAGAGAGAAAAGAGGATTCAATGAGCCAGTGGATGGGTGTGTATTGCCCGCATTACCAGCGCTTTTTCTGCACCGGCGGAACTGACGGGTGCAAGTCCGGAGGATGTGCCACATCAACCGATTACGAAAATAGCCTTTCAGAGCACATGGGGAAATTGAAGTGAGTGATTCGGCTTGCAAACACCTTGATGAAAAAGGGATTTGCCAGGGCAAGTACAAAGGTTTCGGCTGCATAGATGATAAATGCCAGGACCCAACCAGAGGCCCGGGAAAAGCGAAGTGCAGGCACGGCCGAGATGACGGTTACTGTATGATGCACAAGAAGTTCCAGTGCGAAGGGAAAGAATGCAAGGATTTTGAAACCTAGATTTCTGTCCTGACCCGCTTTTCAAAATCCACCGGGAGAACCCCGTATGCCTGAATTTTATTAATCGCCATGCCCATAGACATTGCGGCATCCAGCATTTCTCTGGAAGGCACTTCGGCGCCGTCAATGCCGCCCCGGAGGGCACCCAATTCTATGGCTAATCTCTCGACCTTCCCGCCCTTCTCCTCGGAACCCCTGGGCCTCAGCGCCCCAAGGATTATCTTGGCATCGGGGAATAACTTCCTGGCATGGGCGACGACAGATTCAACATCTGCTCCGGTCGGCGGGGGAATGTGCGCCAGCGCCGTGCCTTTTGTCGGCCTCATGACGATGATCGCCAGCGTGCTGATGTTTATGGATTCGGCCAGCAGGTCCAGGGCGTGGAATTCTCCGACCAGCTTTCCCCCGCGGAGACCGACGCACACATGGGGGCAGATATGGGGAACACCGGCATCCTGAAGGTTTTTGAATGTGGCCAGGTAATCCTCCGGGGTTGCGTCCAGACCGAAAATGTGTTTGACGGTTCCGGCATCGCCCACCATCTCCATGGAGGCGATGTCAACGCCAGCGCCGACGATTTCCTTTGCCAGCGCCTTCTCGGCAAAGCCGGTATGCAACTTGATTATCAGGCCCATGTCATGGACCGCGCGGATTGCCGGGAGGAGTTTCTCCAGGTTCAGCATCCGGCCCTTGCTGTCGCAGCCGCCGCTCAGGAGAACGCCCTTCGCACCCTTTTTCTTGAGTTCTTCGCATAGCGAGACCAAACGTTCGGGCGATGTTGCCGGTTCCATGTCACCCAGGTATGTGCGGCCGCAGTGAAGGCAGTTAAGAGAACATGACTCACCCGACAATGATATGGATGGAAAATCCGGCCAGACATAATAGGCCCTGAACAGCTTCCGGGACATCAGGAATCCTCTTTTTCCACCGGCGTTTTTCCATGGCCAGGGCTCTTTTCAGTGGCGGTGTTCTCTTCATCTTCATCGAACCTCTCGCCGCACTTGGGGCAGAAATTATCGTCAACGCCGACGGGGGCGCCGCACTGGTCGCATGTGAATGGCTTGGAATCCAGGGCATCGTCCATTGTCTTGTCATCGGCTTCCGCCTCCTTCTCACGGAGGGCATCGTCCCAGGTCCTGCGCTTCGCCTTTGCGGTTCCCAGCCACCAGTAGAGAAGAACGATTATCAGAAAAAGCAGCCCGATATTGCAGAACATGGATGCAGCACCGATGGGAATGTATGTGCCCCAGTTATCGGTCTGGGAGCCGACGAGGGGGCCCAGGGCAACTGTGGTGTTGAGGCTGTTTACCTCGTTACCGGTACCGAAAACCGCTGCGAACCAATGGGAGTAAATCCCGGCCTCGGCAACGGTCATGGTATAATAATATTCTTTTCCATCAATATAATTGATGTCGGTAGGGTCTGATTCCACCATTACAGGAGAATCCTGGACACCCCATATCCCCCTGGCATAGCCAAACGAGATTTTTGGGATCGCCGTGTCATTGGAATAATAAATCACATGGAAATTATACACCTGCCCGGCACTTCCCTCATAGTTGTCCAGTGTACCCTGTTCGAGCCGGTACCATGCATCCGGTGTGGTGTAATTGCCATCATCCAGTTCCTCGTAAGCCCGGGTGTGCCAGTCCACATGAACGGTGGAGGAGACCGGATCCGACTGGGGGGTGGTGTAGGCACTGTTCACCACAAGCGGCCCGTTGATGGCCCCGATGAGTAGGAACATCCCGACACCTATAACGGCCAGCATCTTCCCGTCCCTCCAGCCGAATATGTACGGTATGGAGAATGTTATTATCACAAGGCCGATCATCATCATGTAATAGCCAGCTTCGGGATTGATGTTGACGGCGATTAACAGAAGTACGATGTTCAGAACAATGGTGAGCAGTATTCCGATTACCTTGGCGTGTTTTATCTGGCTGAGATTTTCTATGGACTCAGGAAGCTTCATCACGGAAATGAATGGATAGCAACATATTATAGTTTGCTACTTTTTGAAATTTTAGATTTTAGATTTTAGATTTTAGATTTTTGCTAGCAGAATGCCCAACCGTATTTTAGATTTTAGATCTTAGATTTTAGATTTTTGTTGATAATATGCAACGTCGTCAATTCGTCGTATATCTAAAATCTACAATCCCTAAATCGAAAATCGTTATACATCTAAAATCTACAATCGTCAATCTACAATCGCCATACATCTACAATCCCCAAATCGAAAATCGTCAATCCCCCCATTACACAGAATACTTACACCGACCCCCCCCTTAACACTTAAGTATTGCATGACCGATTTCCCCCACATGCCCATTATGCCCAGCGATGCGGAGTTCAAACATGTCATAAGTCAGATTGTCTCAGACATGCACGACCCGCGTCAGTCCGCCGCCCATTCTGATTTCGGCGTGATAGACGTCGAGCAGGGCATAACCAGAGATGGGTTCAACACGTTCGACAGGGCAGGCGGATGTTCCATGATGGCTGTGGACGGGGGAAGCGCCTCGGTTCTCGACGCTGGCTCGTTCGTCGTTGCGGCGGTCCGTGTAGGCAGCGCACTTTACGCTGACAGGCAATACGTCCCCGGGACCGAGCAGGAGATGCATCTTCTCCATCTTTCGGCGTCTGAACTGGCCAGCGCCTATTCCATATTCTTCGGCAAGACGGTCGGCGGCGAACCGCCGGATGTTCCCAGGGGACTCGATGAAGCGCTGGGCAGGATTCGGACGCTGCTGGAATGGAAGCACCTGGAGGACATACTCAGGGATGATATCCCTTCGGGGACCGTTCTGGCCTTCGACGGCGCGCTCTGGGCCGGGATAAAGGGCATCGGGGACATGCTGGCCCGGATTGTAGATTCTGCCCGAAAAAAGAGAATAATACTCTGCGGCATAAGCAAGAAGAGCATGCTGACACACCTTTCCAGGCCGCTGATTCCGGCGGTGCAGATGGCCGGTGATGCGCAATTCCCGAATTCCATGTGGTTTTACCGCGTTGATGCGCCAGGCTACAGCGAGAAATTGTACGGTGAGGTGTATGTGGCAAGGTTCCATCCGCGGTCGGGATATGCTTTCAGGGTGGACCTGGCCCTGCCGCCGGGCATCGAACCTACTGATGCAATGGCCCGCATTGCCTATCATGCCAATGACCCCACTTATGCCGGTTATCCGTACCCGCTTGCCAGGGCGCACAACGACGTCGCGTTCTCCAGGTCGGAGGTAGAGGGGCTGAGGAGCAAACTGAGAGACGAGGCATTGGGCAGCGGCATGGACCCGGCAGAATGGCAATTAACGTTCCAGAATTTCCATGACGTGCTGGATATGAACAGGTGATTTGATGAAGGAAGATGAAGTGGGTATGGATGTGAACCTCGGAAGGATAACCGGCCGGGACGTTACGGAGATAGTGTTCAGGGCATACAGGGACCAGGATGTATTCCTGGGGGAGATGCTGGTGGGCGAGTGCCAGGACTCCAAAAGAAGGTTCATTCTCAGGGTCATCAACGTAATGCATGGCAACGAGGCCGGCGAGTCTGGATGGGCACCCAAAACTGCCGGTGCTTTCATGGACGGCGATGCCAGGGACCAGGAATATCATGTTTACGATGCGGACCGCAGGCTGTACAACCAGGTGGTCTGCGCACCCCTGGGCTACCTCATCGGAAATGGCGACGACGCGGAATTCCGCAGCCCCAAGACAATACCGTCCCATTTCTCCAGGGTCAGGAGGGCCAATGCCGACGATTACAGGTTTCTGGAGCGGTATCTGGGGGACATGAAACTCGGCAAACTGCGCAGCGGCGAGGTTGTGATTGCCGAAGTACCGGTGGGCCTTGATTCCGAATCCGTATGCCAGCATGTGGGCGTTTTCGCCACCACCGGAATGGGCAAGAGCAATCTCATGAAACGCATGGCCGGCGCGATAATGGAATCCGGAAGAGTCGGATTGCTCATCCTGGACCCCCACGGGGAATACATCGACGGCGGAAAGGAGGGACTCAGGGGCCTGGTCCACCACCCCAAGGCAGATACAAATCTGGACATATTCGTCACCCGGGAAGTGGATGCCAACGCTACGGACATACGCATCTCAACCGGCGAGATCAAAGTTCAGGACCTCCAGAATCTCTGGCAGTTCAGCGACCCCCAGGTGGAACTTCTCAATGCGGTATTTTCCAGGCACAGAGAGGGCTGGCTGGAATACCTGACGGACACATCAGGTCAGGATATATACGATGCATTTGACCATCAGTTCCACGAAGGGAGCATAGGCGTCGTGAAACGTCGGGCGGACGTTATTTCCGGCTCGCCGTTCGTCACAGGGGACCAGAGAATATCCATCACCAAAACCATCGTCAACAGGCTTCACCAGGGCAAAGTCGTCCTCGTGGATTTGGCAGGCGCATCCGAACGAGAGGAACTTCTCATAAGCAGCGTGCTGGCCAGAGGTGTGTTTCAGGAAAACTCGCGCATATTCCGGAACAAATCCGAATTCAGGACGATACCGCCATGCCTAATCGCACTGGAGGAGGCACAGAGAGTATTCGGCCGCTCGAAGGGTGGCATATTCCCGCAGATAGCCAGGGAGGGCAGAAAATTCAAAACAGGACTTTGCGCAATCAGCCAGCAACCAAAATTGATAGACAATGAGGTCATATCCCAGTTCAACACCCTGGTCATCCTGGGGCTTGCAGACCGGCAAGACAGGGAGAGATTGGCCAGTTCCGCCAGGCAGGACATCTCAAAGCTGGATTACGAGATTCAGACGCTCATGACCGGCGAAGGTCTCGTCACCGGACCGAACACCCCGTTCGCGCTGCCCCTGAAGGTTGACCTTTACGAGACGTACCTTAACGAGATAGGCAGGAAAGTAGGAAAGAAGAAGAAAACCGTGGACAGCGGATTCTTCTAGGAATCGGCATGAAAATATTTCACGTCGCAGATACCCACATAGGCTATTCGGCCTACAGCAAACTGGACAGCGACGGCTATAACCAGCGGGAAATGGACGTATTTTCGGCATTCAGTCAGTTCGTGAATATCTGTCTGAAGGAATCGCCCGACCTTGTGCTGCATTCCGGGGATCTGTTCGACACAGTGCGGCCGTCCAACAGGGCCATATCATTCGTCATGGGCCAGCTGCTGAAACTCTCCGGCGCCGGAATTCCGATTGTAGTGATATCGGGCAACCATTCCACTCCCAGACTGAGGGAGACCGGCAGCATCTTCAAGATTTTCGAACATATCGAAAAATTGTATCTGGCCTATGACGGTCGATGTCACAATTTCAAATTCGGAGACCTGAAGGTTCATGCCTTGCCGCACTCGGCGGACAAGGAACTCTTCGATTCGGAGCTCAATGCCATGAAGCCGGATAGCGGGTTCACTCACAACATCGCCATGCTGCATTCCGGCGTTGCCGGCCTGGGCGTGTTCAAGATGAGCGAGTTCAACGAGCTGGTCGCCGCGGGAAATCAGCTGGAGAAGGGATTCGATTACGTTGCCCTGGGCCATTATCACGAGCATTGTCGGCCGACGTCCAGCGCCGTCTATTCCGGTTCCACCGAGCGGCTCGGCTTCGGAGAGGCAGGCCAGCCCAAGGGGTTCGTGAAATTGGACCTTGACACCGGCAAGTGGAAATTCAGGGAACTGGACACCAGGCCGATGCTTGATTTCCGAACGATAGACTGCACCGATTTGAAGGCTAACGATATTTTCGCTGCTGTGAGGGACAGCCTGGAATCTGCAAACATCGATGGCGCCATCGTCAGGCAGCGTCTTTCCGGGGCGGACAGGGGGCAGATGGGATTGCTGGATAATGGGGCGATTAGGAAAATGGCTTCCGACGCGCTTCATTACGAGTTGAGGGGCGGAACAATCGAGGCCGGACAAAAAATTGCCAGTGTTGATGCGGCATTCGAGTCCATGGAGAAGGAATTTATCTCTTACATTCACAAAATCGCAGTAGAAGGAGCCGACCCGAAGAAAATTGAAGTGCTGGGCCTGGAATATCTGCAGGCAGGAGGGGAGAAATGAGGCTCCGTTCCATCCAGCTGAGGAATTACAGGCGTTACGAATCAGTTGACCTTGAATTACCCGACGGCATGATTTCTATAGTGGGGCCCAACGGGTCCGGCAAATCCACTCTTCTGGAAGCATTCGCCTGGGCGCTCTTCGGGAATCAGACAGAAATCGTCCGCACCGGCAAGGAAAGCATCAAGCGCCAGGGTGCCGCTCACACTGACCCGTGCAGCGTGCGCATAGAATTCGATTTTGAGGATACTGGCTACATCATCGAAAGGACAATGAAGGGCAAGAACCTGACAATGAATGCGGAGATGTACGCGGGCGATACGCTCATGGCCAGGGGCACGGAAGACGTCTCGGAAGCCCTGATAAAATTATTCGGAATGGACCACAAGTCATTCTTCATTTCGGTGTTTGCCAGGCAGATGGAACTTAACGCTCTCACTTCCCAGCCGAAGGGGGAAAGAAAGAAGATTGTCCTCCGGTTGCTGGACATCGAGAGCGTGGACGAAGCAATAAAAAGCATCCGGGAGGACCTCAGATATGCAAAAGCTACCCTGGACACCGCAAGGGAGGAACTCACCACCCCGGAAGGCGGTTCCGCAATCGAGAAACTGGTGACGGAAACGGAGGCACTTGAAAAAACCGGGAAGGAGCTTCGCAAAACCATCAAGGACCTCCAGGGCCAGCTGAAAAAGATGGAGAGCGTCCAGGTAAAATTGAAGAAGGACCTGGCCAACCAGGAAAAGATGGCCAGGGAAAAGAATTCACTGGAATCCGCAATCAAGGCCCAGAGGAACGGCCTGAGGATACTGGAGAGCCAGAAAAAGGAACTGAGTGACGATTTGGAGCAGATGAAGGAGAAGGAGGATGAGCTAAAGGCCCAGGAACCGAAAGCCGGCAAGCTGGCAAAAGATCTGGAATCACTTCTGGAAAAGAAAACGGCGGCCAGGGAAGAACGGGACTCCGTTCGTTCTGACATGACGAATCTCAAGGCCAACATCAAACAGCTGGCAAAAGAGATAAGAGAAACTGAAATAGAAATGAAAGAGATAACCAGCATGGGCCCTGAGAGCGATTGTCCCACCTGCAAACGGAGGCTCGGAGAAACTTATGAGATGCTTCTGGAGAACTTCGGCAAACAGATAGAGGAGCGAAGGGGAAAAATCATCAAGCTGGATGAGAAGCACACCGGGCTGGAAGCAAAACTCGGGGAATGCAATGCGAGGTCCGGCGCCCTGGACAAGCGCGAGGAGAACATCAGGGAAAGAATTTCAAAGTTCGAGAAGTTAAAATACGAGGTCCGACAGGCCGAAAGGCTCAGGAAGAAACTGGAAGAGGTCGAAATCAAGATTTCCAAATCCATGAAGGACATCAACGAGTTCCAGGAAAAGCTGGCCGAACTGGCTTTCGACGAAGGGGCGTACGAAACATCCAGAAAGGCCCTGGAAAGCCTGAGCAATGACATCCGGCAGATGGACAGGGAACTCATGCGGCAAAATACCGATATGGCCAGAAAGGATGAGCAAGCTAAATCCCTCGTTGCAAACCTGGAGCGCCTGAGAAAGATAGAGAAGAAGCAGGCCGGGCAGCGGGAACATGCCGATTCGTTAACCGTGTTGGAGAAGCTCATGATAGATTTCAGAACCCACCTCATTTCCAGGATTAGACCGGCATTGATGTCCATATCCAGCGAACTTCTGGGCATGCTCACGGACGGCAAGTACAGCGAGATAATCCTGGACGATGATTACGAGATATCCATTCGGGACGCCGGGGAACCGCACAAGCTGGAGCGTTTCTCGGGCGGGGAAAAGGATCTGGCAAACCTCTGCCTCAGGCTGGCGATTTCGGAAATTATCGCCACCAGGCACGGCACAAGCAGCTTCGACCTCATAGTCCTGGACGAGATATTCGGCAGCCAGGATTCCAATCGAAAAAGGACATTACTTTCCACCCTCAACGGCCTGAGCAACAGATTTAAACAGATATTCCTCATCACCCATGTTGAAGACGTGAAAGAATTGATGGGTAACGTGATACAGGTAACCGAGAAGGCCAACGGCACAAGCAGCGCGGAGGTAATACAGTGAAAGAGCCATCGCTCACCGGAAGGGCCGACCCGGGAAAGCCCACGCACCCGGTCACTTCATCGGGCGGCGTCATACTCGACAGCGAAGGCAGAGTACTGGTTCTCCGCAGAAAGACCGAAGGTACCTGGGTGCTGCCCAAGGGCCGCATGGAACCCGGCGAAAATCTCAGGCAGACAGCCCTCAGGGAAGTTCAGGAGGAGACCGGCCTGAGCGAGCTGAAAATAATCAGGGAAATCGGCCTGGTGAGATACATTTTCTTCTGGCGGCCGGAAAATATCAATTACAAGAAAACGGTTCATTATTTCCTGATGAAGCTCAACAACGGCAAGGAACCGGAAATGAAGCTGGAGCCGAATTTTGCGGAGCACTCGTGGACACCAGTGGATGACGCCGTTAAATTACTCACCTTCGAGAATGACCGGAGGATTGTGCGGGCCATAACAATCGGATGATTGAACATGTCCTCGCCCACATACCGCGACTTTTAAGTCTGCGGATACGGGCGCTTTCAAGCTGCTCTTCCGCGAGGACTTGTTCAATAAAAGTGCTCCCCATCTATTCTGAAATTTCAGCAATCTGGAATAAATCTGAATGAGTTCTTTT
>VMTD01000005.1 GCA_013791785.1 Methanobacteriota archaeon | reverse complement strand
TGCACGTGGGAATCTGGCACGTAATTTTTACTTCACTTCGTGGTCTCGCCATAAGAACATATATGCAACATCAAGTATATTAGTTATGCGGTACAATCGAGGACATTACCTAATTTCGGTTAATTGATGATGTACTTGTGCGACCCATATACATGTGTCACCATAGAAAACTACATATACCTTGACATAATAATAGATTTTCAAGTGTGAAGGTTATATTTGTGATAAATACGAATCTATAGTATTTTTCACGCACATGAGGGAGGAAAGAAAATGGTAAAGAAGAAAGTCAATGAAAAGCCTAGAGCTGACGAAAAGTGCAATGAAGAGAAGAAAAACGCTTCAGGGGAGAACATGGAAGACATTATGAATATCTGGATGGAACAGCAACTAGACATGTTCAATCAGATGAACAAAGCGATTGATGCCCAGCAGAAACAATATATGAATATTGGAAAAAATTGGGCAACATTCAATGCCAGCGTACATGAGAATGTCAGCAAGGACATTGGCGACAATGACTACCGAGAGTTGGCCAACCTCTGGAAAGAGCAATACGCCAAGATCAATACAAATCTTCTGGAAACCACGCGGAAGAACATCAACCAGTATGCGGAACTATTCGACAAGCGGAGTGTTTTCACCGATATTATGAATAAAGTAGCCAGTTCACGAGGGGAGGAACAGAAGAATCACCTTCAGAACCTTGCTACAATGTACGAGGATTTGCCCAAGTACACCGCAGACCTCTTCGAGAAGGATAATGCTGCCATGGCGCGCGAATACAATTCAATCGAATCCACCTGGATGGAATTCACCAAGAAGATGAATGAAATTCTGGCGAAGCAAGCGACCAACGAAATTTAGTATAAAGGCGGGAGATAACAATGAACGAAACAAATCAATCTTTCAATGACGTTTGGAACGAATTGCAAAAAAATATTGCGAATCAGATACAGATGGGCATCAAGAACGTAACGAAACAATACGAAGATATCTCAACAAAATGGTTGGCGGAATCCGAACCCGTCAATAAACTTATGACAGATATACTCAGCGAGAACAAAGAGCCCTACCTGGAAATCTACAATGTCTGGAAGAATTACCAGAATAAAATTAATGCCAGGATGATACAAATATTGGAGGGGGGAAATGCCCCATATGTCGCGTTGGAGAAAATGTGGACCAAACATGCGGAAAACGTCATCGCCTTGCTCGATTCCAAGAGCAATGGAGGCAATGAATGTATTTACACCTCCTGGTCCGAGCTTACCTCGACAATGATGCAACTGGTAAGCGATTACATAACGGAAAGCAGGGTAGAGTACCAGGCGTTGAACGACATCGTATCTGAGTTGAAAGAAAAGATGGACTCAACCATTTCGAATATGGACCCCAACCTGCCCCACCTAGGAACCATCGAAAGAAGCTTGCGGGAAATGTATTCCAATTTAGAAGATGAGCGGAATGCCAATTACGGAGATGTCTCCCGGAACGCAATCTGGGAGTTCCAGAAAAGCTGGTTCCAGACCATGGAAACTATCAGGAAATCGCTCATGGGAATAGGTCCCCAGACAGATTACGATAAACTTTATGCTAGTTTTTTCGACGCATCCAGGTGGACTCCCTTCAACTCTTTCACAGCGTCTACTAGCACATCAAGCCTAGAGGATGAGGTAAACCAACTTAGGGCTCAGGTAAATGAGTTAGAAAAGAAACTCAAGAAGAAATCAAAAGAATCAGAAGGGGGCCACAATTAATGGCCAGTTCTAATTCAAAAAACAACGATAAAACGGAGGAACTCATCGAAGTGATGCGAAAGTACCAAGAGGAAATGTTCAAGAACTGGAACGAAGCAATCAAACCCGGTTCCCCAATGGATACGACGAACTCGGCACTGTTCACAAACATCATGAATAATTACTGGGAAAAAATGAATATGGATATTACAATGGCAATGCCACAGATCATGAAGGGGGATGAGGGGTCACTCCAGAAACAGAAAGAATTATTCGTTTCCGCCATGCGCGCCTACTCTGATATGCTGAAGGAATTTCTTGTTTCCCCGGCATTCCTGGCATATTTAAAACAGGCATATGCAGACAAAACCGACATGAAAATCCGTCTGGACAAGGCAAATGATGAGAACCTTAAACTCTTTGGCATTGTTACCAGGAAAGACCTGGATGATATAAATTTCAATCTATATAATCTCAATAAAAAACTGGACCGCCTACAGGACGCGATATCAGAACTCAAAGGAGGGAAATGATGAACGAAGCCATTATAAAGGAAATAATGCAGGGCAATCTCAAGCTGGCCAAAGCGTTTAATCTCACTGCCAATCCGCATTCAATAAACAGTGAGACGACAGAATATGATGTCGTTTTTGAGTACAATAAAATGCGTCTCCTCAGATTCAAACCGCTAGCCAAGAAAGGATTCCGCACGCCCCTGCTAATGGTTTATGCGGTCATCAACAAACCATATATCCTGGACCTACAGGAGGACAGGAGCGTAGTCAGAAAATTCCTCGAAAAGGGATTCGATGTCTACCTCATAGATTGGGGTTCGCCTTCTGACGCGGACAAATTCACCTGTTTGGATGATTATATAAATTTCTACATGAGGTATGCGGTGGATCACATCTGCAAAGAAAATTCCTGCACCCAAATCTCACTGTTAGGATATTGCATCGGCGGGTACTTTTCAACGATATTCAGTTCTCTATACCCGAAGAGGGTGAAGAACCTCATAATCATGTCCGCACCAATCGACTTCAATGTCAAGGGGGGTCCGTTGCACGTCTGGACACAGAAGGACATATTTGACGTGTCGAGATTCACCGAAGCGTATGGAAACTGCACGCCAGATATACTCAATAATGGATTTATGCTCTTGAACCCTATGGAGAATACTTACCTGAAGTACCTGGGCTTGGTAGAAAAAGTGGATGATAAAGACTACGTGGATAATTTCTTCAGGATGGAGAAGTGGAATAACGATGGCATCTCGATACCTGCGAGGTTCTTTGTGGAATGGATTCAAGATGGATATCAGGGAAACAAATTAGTAAAAGGCGAACTCATGGTCGCTGGAAAACCAGTCAGCTTGAAGAAGATTACCATGCCGCTTCTTCTGATTGTGGGAACCTCTGACAATTTAGTGCCGCCCGACTCGACCCTTGGCCTTTTGCCACACGTTAAAAGTAAAGATACAAAAGTCTTCGAGAACCCATCAGGACACATCGGTATATCCGTTGGTAGAAAAGCCCACAAGGTCATGTGGCCTGAAGTAATCGAATGGCTTGCTAAGCATTCTGAGAAGTGATTTTATGGATGAATACAACAATATCCTGTTAGACATCAAGGGGTCGGTCGCCACGGTCACACTCAACCGACCGAAATGCCTCAATGTTCTCAATCAAGAAACGCTCTTGGAACTCGACAACGCTTTCCAGAAGATTGCCAAGGATACGAACGTCAGCGTCGTGGTCTGGAGAAGCAACAGCATGAAGCTATTCACGGCCGGTGCGGACATCAGGGAGATGCGCGAAAAAACTGTGCTCGAAGCAATCGAGTTTGCGAGATTGGGGCACAAAGTGGGCCATACAATTGAGCGTGACCTCCCTCCAGTTATCGCTGTTCTCAATGGATTCGTTTTTGGAGGCGGTGTTGAACTTTCCTGTGCCTGCGACCTCCGCATCGCAACTCCGGATGCTGTTTTTTCCCAGCCGGAAATCGATATTGGGATAATACCTGGCTGGGGCGGAACACAGAGATTATGCAGAATAGTAGGTCTGGGTAAAGCCAAAGAAATGATATACACAGGAAAGCACATAACCGCAGAGGAAGCGCTGTCCATTGGGCTCGTGAACATGATTGTACCGCATGAGCAATTGGAACTTGCCATATTGCATCTCACTGGAATTCTTAGTGCGAAGAGCAGGCCAGCCCTCATCTCAGCAAAAAGGGCAATCGCCATGGCTCTAGAAACACCGCTCAATGCGGGTCTGGCTTACGAAATCCAGGCATGGGGTGCGCTCTTCGACACATACGACGTAAAAGAAGCAATGAACGCATTTCTAGAGAAAAGAGAACCTAAATATAAAAACAAATAGAGGTGACTGAACATGGGATTGTTGGACGGAAGAAAGGCCCTCGTCACGGGGGCTAGCAGGGGAATCGGGAGAGAGGTAGCCAAGGGGCTAGCGAAGGAAGGAGCGGATGTCGTTGTCAACTTCATCAAGAGCGAGCAGAAGGCTGACGATATCGCGAGAGAGATCGAGAAGTTCGGCAGAAACACATGGGTATATCCGGCAAGCACGAGCAATATCACGGAAGTACGGAAGATGAAAACCGCCATCGAGAAGAATTTCGGGAAGATAGACATTCTGGTCAATAATGCTGGCATAAATATCGATAGAATGTTCTCGAAGATGAACGAGGCGGAATGGCAGCAGGTAATCGATGTGAACCTGACTGGCTATTTTAACTGCTCCAAGGTATTTCTCGATCACATCACCGAATCAAAGTACGGACGAATCATCAATATCGCATCGGTAGTGGGTCAGATGGGAAACATCGGGCAAGTAAACTACGCCGCTGCGAAGGCGGGTGTAATAGGCATGACAAAAGCCCTGGCCAGAGAGATGGCCAGGAGCAAGGTCACCGTCAACGCAATCGCACCTGGATTCACGCGGACAGACATGGTGGAGGGAATCCCTGAAGAGGTAAAGGAGAAGATCCTCAAGGGCATACCGCTGGGCCGTTTCGGCGAACCTGAGGAAGTCGCTTACGCTTGCGTGTATCTCGCCTCGGATAAAGCGGCCTACATCACGGGCCACGTCCTCGATATCAACGGCGGCATGTATATGTAAAAACCAGCCCTTGAATGGGCTGGTTTTGTTTTTCCACACTACTGTAAACCCCAGGCTTCCGCGAACTTCTCGAATGACCGGTCATAGGTTTTCTCGGCCTCCGCAGGAAAACAACACGCCGGAAGCTGCTTCATGGCCAGGTGGTAGTGCAGGCACTCGCAGCACATGCCCTTCTTGCCGCAGGAATAGGTGCAGTTGCAGTTCTTCAGATTCTGTTCTTTTTTGCAGTCCATGGGTGGGACATAGGTTCAATGAATAATAGTTCTCTGGCCAATCGCCCCGTGCATTGGGAGTCAACCGGTGCCATAGCCCCGGAGCCGGGTTTTATGCATGTTTAAACTCCTCCCCGCCCTTACAGGCGAGGCTTCCAAAGGATGATGACGGTAATCGTGTCACCTCGCCTGATTCGTCCAATCAGGCGCACAACCCCGCCCTCACAGGCGGGGCATGATGGGATTGGCTGGAAGGGGACGATTCACCGCCTAATCCTTCCTCAACATTATATATTCGGAAACACATTCCCAACTGGCGATATTATGGCAAAGGAAGTACGAGCATCCCACATCCTTGTGGATAAACAAACGGAAGCGGACAAATTGATGGACAAGCTCAAGGGCGGGGCCAATTTCGAGGACCTGGCAAAGAAACATTCTTCCTGCCCCTCGGGAAAGAAGGGCGGCGACCTGGGATACTTCACCAGGAACAAAATGGTGAAGGAATTTGAAACAGCTGCTTTCGCAGCCAAGAAGGGCGATATCATCGGTCCGGTGAAGACCCAGTTCGGATACCACATCATCAAGGTCACGGATTCCAGGTGAGACAATCAAACCAGTCATGCGGCAATACGCCGGTGAAGAGGATTATTCCGCAGTACGTGGGTTCCTGAGAGAGGTAATGCTGGCCAACGGCTTGAGAGAGTTATCATGGCATGTTGCCAGGCTGGATTACTGGCGCTGGCACGGTTCAATGAACTGCGGCGACCTGGGCGTAAAGAACATCCATATCTGGGAAAAGAACGGAGAAATTATTTCTGTGCTGAACCCGGAGGGAAAGTGCCATGCGTTCATCCAGATGCATCCGGACCATTGTTGCTCGGACCTTTACGGTGAGATGCTGGCCGTTGCTGAGAACAAACTCGCAGACATGGGCATGGACGGAAAGCGTAAAGTCATAGTCTGGTCGGATTCCGGGGACCTGGGAAGCCATGAAGTTCTTCTTCAGAGGGGCTATTCCAAAATCGACAGGCCGGAAGTGAAAGAGGTGCAGAACCGCAGGGACCTGGATGCGGACGTTCCAGATGTTTCCGTTCCGGAAGGATACACAGTCCGCAACATGGCGGTGATGGATGACCTTCCGTCGAGAAGCTGGTGCTCCTTCAAGGCGTTTCATCCGCAGGACCCGGAGGAAAATTACAACGGCTGGGCATGGTACCGGAACATCCGGGCCGCGCCGCTTTACAACATGGAACTGGACATCGTGGCCATCGACGAGAACAGGGAAATCGTCAGTTTCTGCACCGTGTGGTACGACAATGTTACCCGCACCGCCTATTTTGAGCCGGTTGGAACACACCCGGATTATCAGAGGAAGGGACTGGGAAAGGCCTGTCTAACAGAAGGGCTACGCCGTCTGAAAAAGCTGGGGTGCAAGAGGGCCTTCGTTAGCGGACATTCGGTTCCTGCAATCGGGCTTTACAAATCAGCAGGCTTCCTGGAGAACGATGTTTCCGAATCCTGGGAGAAGTTTCTATAGAACGTACAACTCGCCATATTTCGTTTTCAGGTATTTCATGTATGGGCCGATTTCCAGACTGCTTCCTGTTGCCCGTTCCAGCAACTCGCTGGCGGTGTATTTTCTGCCGTGACGGTAGATGTTTTCTTTCAGCCATGCGTGAAGGGTGGCGAATTCGCCCTGGCCAATCTGTTCCGGTATTTCCGGATGCGTCATCACAGCCGCATCGTAGAACTGGGCGCTCATGATGTTACCCAGAGTGTAGCCCTGGAAGTATCCCACAATGCTGTTGTACCAGTGAATGTCCTGCATGACGCCGTCGCTGTCCGTTGACGGGCGAAGGCCGATATCGGCCTCCATGCGGTCGTTCCATGCATCGGGGAGTTCGGATGTTTTCAGCTTTCCGGTTAGCAGATCGCATTCAAAATCGAACCTCAGCATCACATGCAGATTGTAAGTGACCTCGTCCGCCTCCACCCTTATGAGGCTTTTCTGAACCTTGTTTATGCCTCTGTAGAATTTGTCCAGCGGCACGGCCCCGAGTTGCTCTGGGAAATCTCCCTGGAGGCCGGGGTAGTAATGCTGCCAGAACGGCCTTGAACGACCCACAATGTTCTCCCACAGACGGGACTGGCTCTCATGCACGCCTATGGAGGTGCCGCCGCGGACCGGTGTTCCGTCGAGTTCCGTGGCGCTGCCCTGCTCGTACATGGCATGGCCTGCTTCGTGAAGCGTGCCGAAAAGCGCAGAGCCCAGGAAGTTGGGACGCACCCTGGTGGTTATCCTGACGTCACCCACAGAGAAACTTATGGTGAATGGGTGGGGGGCAATGTCCTGCCGGCCGCGGTTGAAATCGTATCCGTATTTCTCGACAACAGATTTGCCGAAGACGATTTGCTTGTCCGCATCGAAATTTTTCCTGAGAAAAGTATCGTCAGCCGGTTCCTGACTGTCGATGGCATCCACCATCGGCACGAGTTGCTTTCTGAGCTCGCCGAATATGCTTCGGATGTCCGATGCCTTCATCCCGTAATCGTTGTTGTCGATGAGGGGGTCCATGGGATGCTCGTAACCGGGGAAGAAATCAGAATATTCCGCGCACAGCCCGAAGACATTTTCCAGGCTGGGACGGACCATGGCAAAATCGTTGGCGGGCCTTGCCTTGAGCCAGATGTCGAAACACTCCGACTGGGCAACGCTCATCCTGCCGGTGAATTCCGGCGGGACTTTCACGGCCTTATCGTATTCCCGCCTGGCCAGGCGTATTATGCTTGCTTCCTTTGAACCGTAACCTTTCTCTGCCTCGAAGGGTGCCAGTTTCTCCAGGAGCACGCCGATTCTCGGATTTATCAATGTCTCATGGGCGATCTTGGCCAGAGTGCCTATCTGCCTTCCCCGTGCCTCAGCCCCGCCCGGCGGCATGTTCACCTGCTGGTCCCAGCCCAGAACGGCCGCTGCCGAACCTATGTCCATGAGTTCGGTCGCCTTCTCGCACAGTTCCTTGTACAAATCATCCATTTCAAAACCTCTTGAAGGGGCCATGGAATGATACACCATAAAATTTGCCGTCAGGAAGTATTTAGTGAAATGAAGCAATAACGATTGTAGATTTACGGACTTATTGACTGGCCGAAGTGATTAGTGAAAAGTGTAAAGTGAATAGTGAAAAGTGACGTTGGGAGGTAAATGGTGAAAAAATTGGCTATCAAGGACAAAAATACTACGTTTTTCATTTTTCACTTATCACTATTCACTGTTCACTAAAAAAGATTGATAAAACAGCATACTGGAAGCATCAATATATAATCTACAATTTAACGAGCAAACTTCAGAATACTACTATCACTACCATCCGACAGGTATTTGTAACTGCGCGCCGTCCAGAACCGTGATGGCCAAGGACGTTGCAGGCAAAATTCACAAACCCTATGAAAACATGTGGGTTCTCAAAACTGACGATATGATAAAGAATCTCACCTGGTGGTGGTGGTGGTGGATTTTTTTCATAAAAGATCCGGAGAACCCAGGCAAAACAAAACAGCTAATGATCCTGTGGTCCACGAAATACACCGATGACATAATGGTGATGGACCGCATGTGGAGCGTTTCCAAACTGCCGACCTGGGAAGGGGACGCATTGAAATTCAACGGCATGGTGGCCGCATGGTGGTTCGACGGGAAAGAGATGTATGACCCGCTGGTGCTTGAGGAGGCGGATTTCGAGGTGCGCCATGACGGAGATGAAGGCGAGATGAATCCCATACTGGAAGGCACAGATTACAGGTTCTTTGGAAAACCTGAGAAATACACTGTTAACATCAAGGACCAGGACAATGATTTTCATTTTGAAATGACCCCGTGGAACGATTATCTCCAGCAGCACAGGTTCAACGAGAACCAGTACACGAAGAAATACAGTTACAATATCATGAAGATTTATGGAATGAAGCTCACCGGAACAATCAAAGGCAAGCCCATCGAGGGCAGCGCCTATCATCAGCGAGTAACGGTGAATGCGCCCGCGCCGCCGTGGTACTGGGGCCTGGTGCACTGCGAGGATGGAAGCTATATAGACTACTTCATGCCGTACATCGGTCCCCAGATATTCCGGAGCAAGGAGAAGCCCACAAGCGGCCTGGACATATGCGATATCCGGCTGAACAAGTCAATACATTTCTACCATAAGCCCACCGACACGGAGTACAGGTTCAACACCAAGCACACCAGGATACGCCACAGGGTTGTGGACGGATTGCCGGTGTTCGAGATTACCGGCAAGGACAAGGAAAAAGAATTCTTCCTGCGCCTCAAGGCCTACACCCGCGCATACTGGCGATTCCAGCAGCCCAGGAGGATGGGTATGAAGTCAATTCTGTATTACAATGAGTATCCCGCCGAGGTGGACGAGTTCCGGTTCAGGAAACTGGACGGCACCCTGGAGGTCGGAAAGAATGATCTTGGGTTTACGGCCTGCAATTTCGAGCATGCGTGGGGCAAACTTATCTGAGGCGTAACACATCAAGATCGTTTATTCTGCTGGCAGTGTAAACTACCAGCCCCTAAAGTGGCTGGCGTTTGTTGCCAGGGCTGGAAGTTTACCATAATAAGTTGTATGCCTAATTTATCGAAGTTCATCGGCTTCGATTTGCTTTGATTACATTAGCACGGCATACAACGGTCTATCTGATTATTGTGTATGTCGATTCATCTCCGGCTTGAAAGCCAGAGTTTTCTCGACATTTTTACAATAAATGTGATATAGCTATCCAATGCCAGAAAAACCCAGAAATTTAAATAGTCTAAGAAGTTGATGGTAGGCGTATGGCAGGCATTGAAGATTTGACAATAGGAGATTTCAGCATCCACCAATTTCTCAGTATGCTGCTTATCATATTCACGGGAGCCCTCTGGATATTCGGATGGATGAGAAGGCACTGGAAAAAATTGGATGGCCTTCTTCTCAAAACGTTCAATGATGCAAATATCCCTGACAAGTACAAGATTTGGTTCATGGGCATCGCCGCCATAGGCGCAGTATTCCTTTACCTATATTGCTGGATGTGCCAGATAACCGAAACAGCGGGGCTGGGGGAGGACAGGGAATACTTGGACTGGCTTTTCAGGGACCTTCTGGGCATTCTTCCATGGTTCATCTGGGGATGTGTCCTTGCTGGATTCATGGTCAAGTACATGGGCATTGGCAAGATTAAGCTTCCAAAAAGCATGCTCGGAGCCGGTGCCATGGCATCGCTTCTTCCCATATGTTCGTGCGCGGCCGTTCCCCTGGCCCACGGGATGCTCATGGGAAAGCAAATGCGCGTCCGCACGGTCATCACATTCCTGATAGTCGTCCCAGTGCTCAGCCCGATAGTCATTATTCTCGCTTTTGCGAGGATCGGGTGGGAATATATTGTCATCGAGGTTATTTCCGTCTTTGCTCTAGCCATGATCGCCGGGATATTCATCGAGCGTTTCGTGGGGGTCAAGGAACCCGATGCCTGCGGGAAGGGATGCTATACTTGCGAGGGTTGCAAATCATCCAACATGTTGAAGAGCCACAGTTCCGCACTTCTTGCCTCCTGGGACCAGTTTATGTATCTAATGAAATACATCTTTTTGGGGCTCATAATCGGCGCGGCTCTGTCGGTATACATTGATGCGGAGACAATATCCCATATATTCGGCAGCCAGGGCGACCTTTGGGGCAGCATTCCCGGGCTCTTTCTCATAGTGCTGATGGGAATCCCGCTTTTCATCTGTTCTGGAGAGGACGTTCTCATCCTTGCCCCACTGCTGGCTTCCGGCGCATTACCGCTCGGTCACGCTATTGCATTCGCAATAACCGGGAACGCCATCTGTATCACATCCATACCTGTGTTGATTGCAACCTTCGGAAAGAAGGTCACTGCATTACTTCTTTTCTTCTTCTTTGTCGGATCCATCATTATCGGCTTTATCATCAACAGCCTCGTCTGGGTTCTCGGATGAATTCCCCTCGGATTTATTGGGGGGTAATCTCAGAAAAGCAAAGATAGCTAACGCCGCAACACCGAAAGCAATGAATGTTACAATGGTCGAATTCAGATTTATGTCGATGCCCGTCCCGGTGTTGTCCGGATTCAGTATGACAGGGTCTGCGCCCTTTAGGGTGATGTTAAGTTCGGATGTCCTGGTACCTTCGCCGGCTATGTTTTCCGCGGATATCGCATATAAGTATGTACGATTCAGGGAAACATCCGTGTCGGTATATGAATACACCACGCTCAGATTTGCAATAGGGGATAGTTGACCGGGAGAAGTGCCGCGATATACCTTGTATCCGGTGATGTCTGACCCGCCGTCAGAAAGCGGTGGCAACCATTCAAGCATTACGAATGACTGAGTTCCGTTAATGATGAATTGCATGGGTTCGGAGGGGGGCAATGGGGCCATTGGGGTGACGCTAACCTCCGCAGATTGCGGTCCCTCGCCCACACCATTAGTCGCCGTTACTGAGTAATAATAGGTCACTCCGTTAGTCAACCCTGTATCTTCATATTCATACTGGATGCTGAATATCTTGTGGATGGTCATGGATCCCGGAGAAGTACCCCTGTATAGAGTGTAGTTCACTATGTATGAATTCCCGTTTGAGGACGGTGAGTCCCAGGTAAGCACTACCCGTGAATCAGCCTCTTGCGCCCTCAGGTTCTGCGGTGGCATGGGGAGATGAAGGGTAGCTCCGGGTGTGGCGAAGACTGAGAGTGAAAACAACCCTTCTCCGAGGGCGTTTGACGCCGATATCTTGTATTCATATTCCGTTCCGGACTTGAGGTCGGTGTCGTTGAATGTTGTTGAATCACCGGAAACATCAAATCTCAATTCGCCCCTTTCAATGGAATAATTCGTAATCGGACTTCCTCCATCGCTCAACGGTGGGAGCCATACTAATGATACATAATCATTGCCGGATACCGCCTGCAAATTCCTGGGTTGACCTGGAAGACCTACCGGCATGGCAGTGATTTCGTCTGCGACCGCCCCCGCACCCAAGTTGTTAACCGCTGATAAAGTGTAATAATAATTTTGTCCGTTTGTCAAACCGGTATCGTTGTACACATTTACATCACCCACGGTAGTAAGGTACTGAGAGGCACCGGGTTCTGTTGCACGATAGATGTTGTAAGCCGTGATAGGCAGGCCACCATTGCTGGATGGTGAATTCCAGGTCAATGATACCGTGCGGTCCAAAGATTCCACGGCTAACCCCAGCGGAACCGTGGGGAGTGTGGCCGGTGTTGTCACGACAGATATCGAATCCAGTCTCATGTAGGTGGGGGTGCAGGTGAGTTCATGTTTGTAGAATGATATCCGTACCGCGGAAAGCGCCTTGGAGCTTGCCGGGGCATTGAAACCCTGGTTTCCCTGAATGTATAGCCCGATTTCGCCGGATGCTCTGGAAAGAGACAGCAACTTGCCCGTGAATATCGTGTATTTTACCGACCCGCCAGTGGAGAACAGTGTCTGATTGCCCTCCCCCTTCAGGTTGATTGCGGCATATTGATTGGTGAGTTCCGTATCTTCCCAGCCGAAGGAGTAAAATTGAATCCCCGCAGTATCGAGAAGCTGTACTTCCAATCGGCCGCGCGTCTCCTTTGCATAATCCGCTATACAGTCGAGTTTGAGAGTCACATTGAAATCTGCGGCCGGGGAAATCTGGGTCTTCAACCAGGGTCCGTGCCAACCGCTATTTTCCGATGTTGTGAACGAGACCGCTTCGGCATAGGTCCCATTGAATGGATAGGCCTGCCCCTGGCCGCCAATCACCCACCGAGGATCGAACTGCAGGTCAGGATTGGTGAAATCATCCATCCATGATTCCGCCTTTGCTGTTTGTGAATCGAACGCAAACATACCCAGAAGGAGGGCGAGTACCAGAATGATGGAGAGCAATGTTCTCATACAGTAGCCTTTCATAAAAGCAATACACGTCTGGGGTAATAAACATTTTCCAATAAAATTATAAAAGTGAAAAGGAGGGGAGCCCTAGGGCCCCCCATTCTTGCTTATTGAATTTCTTCAGTTTCGACCTCTGGCTCTGCAGGCGCTTCTTCCGGGGGCTCTGCCGGTGTCTCGGGTTCGACTGGCGGTTCCGGTGGTGTCTCCGGTGCAGGTGGTGCCGGCTCCTTTGAGCCACCTCTCAGCAGCGAAACCAGGAGGAGTATTCCCAGAATCACGATTATGACCACGAGTATCCACCAGTTGTCGGTGAAGAAGTTGGTCTCGGGTTCCTGTATCTCCGGGGTCTCCTGGGCGCTTATCGTTTTGAATGACCCTGTGTAAGCCGTGACCATGTGGTTGCCTGCCACATCCGAGGAATTGGCTCCCACCATGAATGTGTAGGTTGTGCCGTATGCCAGGGTAGAGAAGTCAATGGTCACGTATCTGTTGGTGGCGTCCCAGGTGAAACCTGTCACTGTTGCGTTGGCGCCGCTGATACTGAATGCAGCCTCGACGCTTGCAGTATCCATTGGCTCGTCAAAGACTATTATGAGGGCCCAGTCAATCGGGACTCCGGTCAGGCTCTCGCCGGGTGCCACAACAAGCACGTTCGGCGGGGTCATGTCACAGACATTCACCCAGGTTGTACCAGTTGCACTATTTCCTGCTGCATCGGTGCACTTGAGAGCCACGGTTCGATTGCCCTGTTGTGTAAAGGTGTAGTTGATGAACTTGCCTGCAAGTATTACCTCATTGGCTCCGTCATTGAATGTCCAAACATAGCTGACAATGCCCACGTTGTCGAAGCTCGGGGACCCGTCGAGTATCACGGTTGTGCCTTGCGGAACGGTTTTCCCTGCACCCGCATCCACAACTGGCGCAGTGATGTCCCTTACCGTGATTATAACTGTGTCGGTAGCAGTGTTAGTCCCATCGCTCACTGTCAAAGTCACACTGTACGCCCCGGGCATCTGGAACGTGTAGGCGGGAGATACACCATAAAGGGAGACAACTGTGCTGCCATCTGTGAATGTCCAGGTGTAATTAATGATTGCAACGTTGTCGGTGCTGCCAGTTCCATCAAATGTAACCACAGAATCTTCGTTGATTGTCTGGTCAGGTCCGGCGTTTGCTACTGGAGCAGCCACATCCACCACCGTTATGTTTACGGAATCTGTGTCTGTGTATCCCTCATAGTCGGTGACTGTCAATGTGACAGTGTAAACACCAGGTGTGTTGAACGTGTAGTTCACTGTTTCGCCGTATAATGTGCAATTTGCAGCGGCGCATGTCCATGTCCAGTTTGTTATCCAGAAATCGTCCGTCGAACCAGAACCATCGAATGTCATATTCACGTCTTCGTTCACTGTCTGGTCCGGACCGGCATTGGCGACCGGCGGGAAGGAGGTGTAATCCAATATCACAATGACATCCTTTGTTGCATCCATGATGACCGGAGCGGCGTTTCCTGTCGCAGTGCCTTTTGTCGCACTTACGCTGTGTGCTGTGAAGTATGTCCTATCAATATTGCTCTGGGTAACATTCTGGAAATATTCATCTACGACGAAGCACCTCCAACCGTCATTCGCTGTTGTGCCCGTTCCCACAACTGTGCCAGTAACATCCCGAACCGTAACGCTTGCGCCCGGAAGTCCCAAGCCAGAACTCAGCTGCTGAGCCTTGACGTGCATGAACCACTGGACAAGCAGGGTCGCTGTGGTTCCAGCGGTGGACGTACCGTTAATTGCACAGTCCAACCACCATGCAGTCACACCAGTACTGGCTGCAACTCCGGAGATGTCGGTTCCAAGAGCGCCGCTGTGTGTGGTGAGGGCTGATACGGTAGATTGATTTCCTGTGGTTCCGGAAGTAATGACAAAATCGGTTCCGGTCCAGGTGCATGTTACACCCGTGAATCCCGCCGCAACCAGGGCATTTGTCACTGCGGTTGCCACCTGGCCACCGCCGACAACACCGGTAAGATCAACAGGTCCGACATCGGCCGACACCCCGTCAATCGTGATGTTGAAGTATCCGTTATTTCCTACTGCCGCCCAGGTGGCCCATGTGTTCTCCGGCTGTGTTCCACCGGTTAAGAATCCGGCAGCAGAATCCAGGAACACACTGTTCTTGTCGAAGATGGTGTTCAATGCAGTGACGTGTGACTCGCTCATGATTCCCAGTTCGACATTCCCGCCCGAGTTGTCGAGAGTGCAATTGACAACGTCCGCTATGACATTGTCGAAGTACATGCCACTACCCAGGCCAGGCAGGTCGCCGTTCAGGTTTGCTCCATTACCAGTGATTGTGCAGCCCTCAATGGAGCCGGTCGCGTCAATCACACCGTTCTGACTCTGCAGCAATATGCCGTGCCACAAATTATCTTCTATCGTGCAGTCCATAATATCTATGTTTGCATCATATTCAATGTCAGCATAAATTCCTGCTCCATGGTTGTCGTGAATGTAAGCATTTTTGATTGTTGCATTCATGTAAGGTGCAAGCATTGCTATTCCTGAACCGTATGAATATTCAGTTCCATAGGGCCCCCAACCGCCGCAATCTCCATAGAATGCCTTGCTTATCTCTCCGCCGTCAAATTCAAAGTCCAGGTCATTAAGAGCGCCAACAAGCAATGCGCTGCCCCTGCCTGCGGTGATAATATCATTGTTGTTCATTTTTACGGTTGTGTTCTTGGTGATTATTCCATTGCTGTTACAGTAGAAGCCAAGCCTGACACCATAAGGGGTTGAGGTTGTTTCATCGGTTTGAATAGATTCAATACGATTATTGTTCATATTTACGATTAGATTTTCCCAAGCATTGAGAACTATGGCACCACCAGCGGTGTCAGCACCCGAACCAAAGTCAGCAAAGATATTATTATCATTGATATTTGCTGTTACATTCTTTGAAAACTCATCATCGTCTGCATTACCTATGATTAGGGTTCCAGTCAGGTATGATTGAGAGTCGCTACCTACATATGTCACATCGTTGCCAGTATAATTCAGGAACGTGTTTTCGCAGCTGGCATTCGGTGAGAAACGCGTCAATCCCCAGGGTGCAATTCCATGTCCGTCTGGAATAACAATGAACATTTCATTGTTCATTATGTCGAGGTGTACATTCACCGGGCCGTAATCAGCATCCCTTGGGTCTCCGAATATTATGAAGCCGGTCATGTAATAACTTGGACTGTAGTACTCTATGTACTCGAAGTAATTGTCGATTATCTTCACATCCAGGTCCAATTTTGCATTGCCCCATATATAAGCACAGCGCATATTGTCGTCATACTGGTTACGGGTTATGAATCTGTTGCCCTGGATAAGTGCAGTCAGATTGTAGGTCATGTCACCCTCCGAATCATCTGCGCCCATGTATAGGACTGAATTTCCGTAATCCGGGCCGCCCTCGGCGGCATCGGTGGAATAATAGGTGTTGTCAATGAATGTCAGGTCCGTGTTGAACTGAGAATCAAATGTGAACGCATATGATATGTCACTGCTTGACCAAGAATCAAAGTCATAAAGCAGCTGGATATAGTTATCAGCAACGTATGCGGTCAGGTTCTCGGGCATGTAATTCCAACTGTTACGTGAACTTCCGAGCCAGAATACGCCGCCCATATTTGCTCCCCCGCGAATGTCATTGTCAGATACTGTGGCGACCATTTCCTTCTGGGCCCCGGTCTGGAGCACAACCGCTGTGTTCCAGCCGTCCCCGGCCATTCCGCACCACACCACATTTCTGGCATATTCTAAGGTCAGGTTTTGACATGCATAATCATTGCTGGGTTCCATGCCGAACTTGACCTTATCCACCTTACTGAAATAGTCCGAGCCGGCCTGGTAATTGTCAACCATCTTTACATTGGCATTTCCCTCTGCATTGACCAATGTGCCGCCGTCATTTCCGATAAGTGTGTTATTGGCTATCAGAGCAGTCGTTGTTCCGCTCTGGATGCCGCCATACCGGAATCCTAGTCTCACGCCGCACTGGTTCTCGATTACTGTGTTATGCGTGACCGTGGCATCAACAATACCTGTTTCATTGGCATAAACGTAAATTGCCGAAGCACCGTTGTCTGACGGCCCAAAGTTTCGCCATAGAATGTTATTGTGGATATTTGCATATGATGTTGCATCTCCGTAAATATTGATTCCATAATTATTTTCAGAAACATTCATGTTGAATATTTCCACATCAATATCCGGTGCGTGCATCTCCAGACCGGTTCCGCCATTGTTCACTATATTATTGTTGGAAATTGTTCCGGTTATTTTATAAAGCGGATTGGTAAGAGCGCCTATGCCGACTCCAAGACCATTGTTATTAGAGATATTATTGAATGCCAGAAGGGCCGGGAAACAGCTGTCATATATCAGAGCATGCTCACAATCGGATATAAGGCTGTTTTGGATTGATACTGAATTTGACTGGATAAAAATACCACTCCATGGATCTGGAGGCATGTTGGTATTATTTCCTGCATACTGAATCTGACTGTTTTGAACACTTACTGTTGCTCCAGCATCTATCCAGAAATTGTAATTTGCAGTTACATTTGCTGTAATAATGGATGGATCAGAGTCTCCGACATCCATTGGGGCCAGACCATCACCGCCATCAATAAGTGCCAGTGCACCACCATTCTGAACTTCAATGTGATACCTGATTGTGGCAGAGGAATTCATCACAATTGTGGTGTTCACAAGCGTCAGGCTTGCTCCGGTCGGGATTGTGATATTACCTGTTACCCAAATAATCTCATTCGTGTATATCTCACCAGGCGTGATTATCTGATCTCCGGTCCATGCCTGATCCAGCACACTGTTCTGAACCGGTTCCTTGGCGTAAACCATGGGAACGCTCGCAAAAACAGTGCTCACCATTGCCAATGTAAGCAATATTGCAGATATTTTTCTCATTTAATTCACCTCGAACTTTAGGTTCGTGCTCTGGTGATATAGTTAATAATATATAAACATATATCATTCTATAATACAGAAAAATATTATCCGGTTTTATTGTTGTTATCCTCGGGGATGGGAGGGTCGGGTGATTTGTTCCTTGACTTGCGGAAGAATATCACAAATACCGTGGTGATTATCAGGATTGCGGAAACCAGAACCCACCAGAAACTGCCGACAATATCAGAAGAACCCTTGAGATCGACGCTCACTTCATCGGAGTACGGGGAAACATTAGGCGTCGGGGCATCGTCAAAGGCGCTGATGACGTAATAGTATGACCTTCCATTCTCCAGACCACTGTCCTGCCAGTTTGTGGTGTTCGGACCCACGGTGCCGACCAATTCGTAGTTGCTGCCGGACCACATGGTTCGGTAGATTTTATATCCAGCAAGGTCGTCCTCTGTGTTCGGTGTCCAGCTCAGTTCCACCTGCCCGTCCATGGCGATAACGATCAGGCCCTGCGGTTTTGCAGGCGCGTCACCGTCCAGAATCTCAACCGTGATGTTCCTTTCAGTCCCAAGGTTCCCGAACTCATCGGTTCCCTTGAGGTAAAATGCGTAGATTCCATGCGGTAATGCTGTTATGTCAACGCTGATGGATACGGTTTCGTTTATCTCGTTCAGGAAGCCGTCCTTCGCTGTTACCGAGAGGGATGTTAGATTGTATGAAATTCCAACGGAATCAATGGCCGTGCAAACCGCGTTTGTCACCTTTGAATCGCCCAGTCCGGCATCGTCCAGCGTTAGCGTGAGCCATATCTCATTCAGTTTTGTGGACACGGTTGCGGGAGAATAAGATACAGTACCAGTAATGCGCGGACCCTCATCATCGACCACATTAACGGATAGTGATTTCCAACCACACCAGTTTCCAGAGGCATCTTTCCCATGAACCCAGAATGTCCTGGGGCCTTTGGAATACTGGGCTATATCAATCTCGCTGGTCAGGGACTCGTTCGAGCCGTCCAGAATCCCGTCGGAAGCCAGCATGGGAAATCCCGTGCCATTCACAATCTGGGGCATGGTTGTCGACAGGAACCATTCGGCATCGGCAATCGGGCCGGGGCAGACTCCGGTGTCCTCAATGGTGACGTTGAGCCAGGCAGTGTCCGTCGAAGTACCCAGGATGCCGGGCGTTATCGTTGGTTCAACGGTAATCTCGGGCGCCGTGAGGTCCCCCAAAGTCACATCCAGATGTGTGGTCCGGCTCATGTTTAACGATTGCGTATAGTCGCCCAAGGTTTCCTGACTCACTGACAGGTTGTAAGGGGTCTGGAACGCGGTCCCGTTGGGGGTCATTTCATACTCCTTCAGCCTGATGTTACGGATTGTTCCGTCCGGGGCGGTCAAACCATCGAACGCTATAAAACCGGAAGCGTTTGTTACAGTGACATTGGCACTTTCAACGGGCTGGAGGTTGCACTCAACAGCCAAGTCCAGATACCAGCTTACGTTCAGCACAGAATCCGAGTTAAGGGTCGCATTGTGGAATGTGGTATTTACTAATTCAAGCTGGCTGCCGGTGGCCAGATTCAGTGTGTAAAGAGTTGCGTTTGATAAAGTGGAATTAAGTATGGTTCCATTTGAGGATGTTAAACGAACCGAATACGTCCCGCCTAATTGTGTAACATTGTCTGCATGAAGATTTTGAACGTTGTCCAATTCAAGATTTATATTTCCAGCCTCGGCTTTTGAGTCAAAAATGGAGATATTGCCGGAATTCCGGCAATAGAAATTATTATTGTTCGCGGATGCATTCAGGCGTCTGAAAGTTGCATTCTGTAAATTTGCCAGATAAAATCCGGAATATCCTTTAGAGAGAGTTATATTTGAAAAACTCAGATTGGATGAATCCAATACAATGAACTGGCCCAGATTGCTCATAAGGGGCGTGGCCACAGTGATGTCGGCGAGATTGAGGCCATCCTCCATGAAATAATATCTCACTGGTGTCCCGCATACAGTGTTGTTCGGGGGTATATCATTGTTCCAGACTGTGCCATCCGTACCCATCAGCAAACCAATCTGCGTATCTGATTTGTTCAACTGATTGTACCAAAATCTATTCCTGACACTGTTAGAAAGAATAGCGATGCCATTAAAGTTATTTTCGAAATTGTTCGATTCGATGATATTGTCGCTTGTGTTAGATTCCAGGTGTAAACCATGACTGGTGGCCAGTAAGGTATTATCCTGAATATCGTTTCTGGCAATCATGGAATGGTCAACATTATAGAGATAAATACCGTTCATCCCTTGCGCGGCTACATTGTTTTGCAAAGACACATAACTGCTGTTCGCCAATATTATCTGGCCAAGATTGGACATCAAAGGTTCCTGGATTATATGGTTCTCAATCAGAACCGGTGTACCGGGGGAACCGTGCGTGTCATAGAAATATCTCAGCCATTCCCCATTAACCGTGTTGTTATCCGGTATGGCATGGTCAAGGGAGTCACTCGTAAGATAGTACCCATACTGACTGGCAGATTTTAATATAATGTTATTGAATAGAACATTGTGCTTTGAGAATGAATTCAACGCCATTCCATAGGTATTTGCACTCATTAGATTGTCATGCACCGATACTCCCGCAGAATGATACAACTGGATGCCGAAGGCCTCACAGCCGGATACTGAATTATTGAATATTTCTGCTGCGCCGTTGGTATCCTGTATCCTGATTCCCGCGCCCACCAATTTTCTGGTCAGGAGTCCGGTCCTTGCAGATATGGTATTATCATATACCCTGCTGCCAGACAATGAGTATAACCAGATACCCGGCCCACCCCTGCCCGAGACCGTGTTATTGCAGACCTTCGCCTGTACGTTTCTTGTGGGCCGGCTCCATAATTTTGTGGTCTGTGTATACTCCGAATCGTCCATCCAACCCAGTTTGATGCCCATGCCGTGTGTGTCCAGTATGGTATTGTTCTCCACGTCTGCATTGAGATTGTAAATGGCTTTCATTCCCAATCCGCCAGTGTCTTGTAGCCCCTCAATGATATTGTTCTTGAAATTGATGGTGGCATTCTCCGGAGTGGAATAATCAAGTCCCGATTTGAACCATCCAAAGGTCACTGCGCCGCAGGTCATGGCACCGTCAGGATGATATACGTGATTGCCGGTCATATTGCAGAATATATCCTTCACCGCACAGACCCTGACAGCCCCGGAAGCCAGGTTGGAGATATTATTGTTGTGAATCTCCGCCCTCACCACCCTGGTTGATGGATTTACATTGAATTCCTTGGAAATCTGGCCCAGGTGAAAGCCGTTCTGGGTATATGGCGATATGAAATTATTATCTGTGAAATTGGCAGTAATGGAATCCACCGCAAGTATCAGTACCAGACCGTCATAGGAACCCACACCCCATATGTCATTGTTACTGGCATTGACCCACACCGAATGTACTGGAATCTCATTGTGCCTGAAACCCAGCCTCAGCGGAGCCAGACCAGTATTGTGGGAGAGATTGTTTCCGGTAAGGTCAACCCTTATTTCGCAGAGGTCCGAGGAACCCCATATGCCTATGCCGCCCTCATTCGAATTATTAACTATGTCATTGTCCCTGAAGGTACCATTGACATTCCTGTGGGATGTCACGATGACCCCGCCGGCCCCATTGTTCTCCACGGTGTTGTTGTCCAGGGACATGTCAATGAAATCGGATTCCACATATATTCCGGAATCCTGATTGCTGTTTATGGTGGTATTGGAAAGTATGAGAGAAACTTGATTGGCTGGCGATGTGGAATTGAGCACCCTTATTCCATAGAAAAGGTTGTCATGGATGCTGCAATTGAGCATTTTGAAGCCAGCTGAATCGGAAACCAGGCCATTTGCATTAAAATAAAGTTCGGTGTTCTCGATGAACGTGGAATCAGAATGACTTATCAGGCCGGATTTTTCCTTCCCGGCCCCGCCGGTGAGAATTCCGCATCGCCTGATCACACTGTTCCGCACCTCCAGGGTTCCTGTAGCATTAGTCTGAAAATCATAACCATAGGGCTCCAGTTCGCTGTTGGTTATCACCGAACGGTCATAGGTCGTGGCTGGGTTTCCATCAGTGTCATTGACATAGAATGTCCCGCCATCCTGGACAAGTATGAAATGCTCACCATCGGAATTGGTATTATTCATGAGAAGAGTCACATTCTCGAAAGCCAGCATACCCGTTCCGGTAACAGTCAGATTCCCAGTAAGATAAATTATCTCGTTGGAATAGTTTTCATATCCGGAAATGACCCAGTCACCGTCAATGTATTGAACGCCATTGATTAGGTCATCTGGAGGCGGTGCAATGCCGGCCGAAGAAGTTCCGAATATGAGTAATGGGGAAAGAAGCATTGCCAAAGCGATAAGGGCTGTCACAAATTTGTGTAATTTCATCGGTTCACCTGGGGATTATTTGAATCAAGTAATCGCAGTTCATATTTAATGATTGTTTCTTATTTTTCTGGGTGCAGCTGCTCCCCCACAATCCGGTCCATCTCCTTCAGGAACTTGGCCTCGCTTTTCACCGGAAATGTGGCACCGGCCGCGATGTCGTGGCCGCCTCCTGCTCCGCCCACCTTTTCAGCCGCCTGTTTGCAAGCCAATCCCAGATTCAGACCGGCCTTCACCAGCGCCCTCGGAGCCCTGGCGGATAGGTGCAGTTCGCCGCCCTTCTCGGCCATGCCCAGTGTCGGCCTTGATGAATCGAAGAAATACAGAGTTCCGAGACCGGCCAGTACCCCGGCATAATTGACCTCCGATGTGCGGAAATGTTGGATGTGATCCATTGCCTTCGGCGGTTCGGTTTCCAGTTCCCTGAGGTTCTGTACTATGAACTCCCTGTGTGCCCTTTCATGCTCCAGGGCCTTTTCCTTCGCGCCCGCATCACCCAGAGCCAGGGCCAGACCGAGAGTTTGTTCACCCTGCCTGGAGCAGCTGTTGAACAGCGAGCTCAGCTCATCGGCATACATATTCCACGAATTCAGCCAGTATCTTGTTATGATGAGATCGCCAGTCGCTTCGGGAGTAGCGTTCTGCCTGATGAGCCGCAATGCGCATATGGAATTGAGGAAACGTTTCTTCTCGTCGTCAAGGTCGGAAAGTTTGGTCTCCTTTTCAAAGCCCATCCATTTCAGAAATCGGCTGGATTCCCGTTTGCGGCCGGTTATTCCCTTGAAATACGGTTCCGGATAGTCAATGAAAGAATCGTATACGGTCTGGCCTTTCAGGTTGGGAAGGTTCTCCAGTTTCAGAAGTCCTCTTCCTGCGGCGGCAATCACCATGTCCTCATTGTACCCCTTGAAACCACCAAGGTTCTGGCGGTCACCCACGGCACCTGCCAGCGCCGGACCTATCATGTCCCAGTTTTCCGAAGCAACCGTTGTAGCCAGGGCCAGAAAAAAGCTGGATGCGGATGCCTCCCTGGCACCGTCAATACCGAAGAGATGCGGGTTAAGGTGTACAATATTCTCGCCTTCCTTCTCTGGCTGGTGGTGGTCGATTACCATGACCCTCTGTGGAAAATCCTCAAGCTGAGTTATCATACTGCTGCCCATATCCGTGAAAATAATGAGATGGTCCTCCGGAGTTTTATCACGGATTTCCGCCAGCATCTCATCAGTAAGTTTCTTCGACAGTGTGGTTCTGAACCCGAGACCGAGCCTCCGAACCATCCTACAGGCAACCGCTGCGGCACCGATGCCGTCTGGGTCGTAATGAGAAATTATGCGAACATCGCCCTTGTGAGATTTAAGGATAGCCGATGCCTCTTCAAGGCGCCTGGAAAGTGAGGCGCTGAAAGTCATGTTGGGTTGAGCGCCGTCAGGCATGCTTACCTACTCAGTTCCAGCTCGGCGCGGTCCAGCGAGTATTTCCAGGATTCCGGAATGGCGCCTGTGTTCTTGTAATAGCGCTCAAGCCGTCTTATCTTGGCTTCCAGCAGGTGCAGGTTCCTCTTGTTGTGGATGTCCCTGGGGTTCGCCTTGAGGTACGTGCTAAGGCCGATAACCTTCTTCAGGAGGGCACCTATATCTTCCGGCAATTTCGGCATTATGTTCTTCTCTTTCATTATGTCGGTGATGCTCTTGCCGGTGGCGAGTTTCACATCCGGAACGCCGTACTGGTCCCTGAGCACCAGACCGATCAATGCGCTGTTGCTGCCGTCATTGGCCAGCTTCACTATGGTGTTCTCTATTTCTGTGCTTCCGAGCGGTACCCATGCCGGGTTCTCAGTCGTGAAGGGCCGTTTCGATGACGACCTTCCCTTCTTGCGTGCGTGCATTCTTGCCATTTGATGTCCCCCTATTTCTCTGGCACATTTAAAATTGCCAGATGAGGTAGCCACGGATATGTGTTCTCGTATTTAATCTTGATTCTATCTTATAGACGCTGTAACGAAAGGCGGTTGACAGCATATTGGGACTGATTATAATAGCATTTTCATTCAAAACAGACGAGTCCCCACTCTTCACAGCGATAATTTTAATAACAAGCACCCATTGAAACCTTCGGAAACACAGATGGATGACGAAGAACCTGGGAGTAGACAGCGTACCACCCGCCTTGAGCGGTGGAAGATGTATGCCGAGATTTCCGACTTGGGGACCATCGCAAGACGTTATTTTGTAATGAATGCATTTGACGGGGCATTGACCATGCTCGGCGTTGTCATAGGTGCTGCAATGGCTCAAACAGAGACCCCTACCATCATCATCGCCGCGGGAATTTCCGGCTCATTTGCAATGGGGATATCGGGGTTCAGCGGTGCCTACATGGCAGAAAGCGCCGAGCGCACCAAGGAGATCAAGGGTATCGAGAAGGCAATGCTCAAACCGATGGACGAAGATTCAATGCACAAGGAAGCGGCCAAGTTCGCAACAAAGGTTACGGCCATGGTGGATGCCCTGAGTCCGGCTATCGCCGCACTTGCAGTGATATCGCCTTACTTCCTCATACATTTCGGCATACTTGACATGAGTGCGGCATTCATTGTTTCGCTGGGCATCACACTGGCTATACTTTCCATACTGGGCATGTACCTGGCCAAGGTGACCGAGGAGAATATGCTGTGGCACGGTCTGAGAATGCTGGCTGTCGGTTTAATTACTGCGATTTTGTGCGTGGTGGTATCGATTGCGCTCGGCGGTGACGTAATAATTTAAGATTCTGTGTTCGACACTTGTACCAAACCATATATAAACTAGATACACTCTATTATGTTTTAGAGGTTAGTATCTATTATTCTGCCCACATAATAGAACCTTCCCCGGAAACGGGGGAGGTTAGCCTCCTCCATTCTTCCCCGGAGATATTTATGAAAAAATCGAGGGTCGAAATTAAATGCGGCATATTCGCCACAATCATTGTAATCGCCGCTGTTTTTTCCGTGATGCTCCTCACAGGCACCGGCCAGTATGTGCCAAGAACTAGCGATTACTCCGCCTATGAACTGGCAGTTAACCCGCCCATGCCGGACTTCTCCTACCCGCTGGCCAACTATTCCCTGGTGAGGGGCGGCATGACCTTCGACATTTTCGAAAGGATAGGCATAGAGAACTATGAATCCGGAATAGAATTTTACGAGGGATTGACCAACATGACCCACAGGGACCGGTACGGACGTTTGGACATACACGAGACACCCACCACGGTCATTCAGTATCATGCCCTGGAACAGAACACGCTCAAGTTCGAACTGGCCCAGGGAACGGGTGCCATAAAGAGAGGCAACTCCATCATTGTCGGCAGCGAAGATGTCAGCGGCATCTTTGTCATGCTGGATGGTTCAACTGCCAATATCGCCGGCCAGGAAGTTCTTTTCAGCCTGCCCTCCGGTTCAGGTGTGGTTTTCAGGACCGATACAGGCATTGACAGCCCGGTCGGCACCGCGGTCGCCGAAGGTCGGGTCTCTGCCGAGATGTACCTGCTGGACGCCGGATGGACCGTGGGTGAGGACGTCGTATCTTACGGGGACACATGGCTGTACGCCGTGACCGCGTCCGAGGAAATCGTTGAGGTCCAGGTAACAGGAAATGCCACCGGAAAGTCCGTCGTAATCCACGTGACCGAGCCATATCTGAAATACGTTTCTGCCGATGACATGACTGTGAAACTGGACGGTGTGGACCTTAAGTCCGGTCTCGGCATGGCCGAAACACTCTGGGATACCGGCGAGGAAGCCAGTTATTTCGCGGTAAAGACCGCAAACGGGTATGATGTCATAGTGTACATCCCGGAAAATTCGGACAGCGTCATAACCATCACAACCGCGGATGCGAATTTCGGAGTTGACGGATTAATCACATTGCTGGCCGCCATAGGCATCGTGGGTGTTGCCGTGGTAGCCCTTATCAAAACGGAGTGAGGGACGCACGATACGGTTGCGGGCCCGGTATTTTGCTTAACTATAGTGTAAACTTCCAGCCCTGGCAACAAACGCCAGTTCCTTTGGGGGTTGATAATTTACGACCGGCGCCTGTAACCTGTCGACCTGGGCCTGGTATCGGTGCAATAAATTCGAACGATATCACTTGCAACGACTGTGCCTCTCCGTATGCGCCCGGCAGTGGTCTTTATCGAATGAATTCTCATGGGAATGTTGTTTACGTCTATCATGGCCTCGACAGTGAATTCAGCCTCCGGGTCGGTGAGTATCTCCATGGAACGCGTGTGACCGCTCCTGTTAACGGAAATCTTTACCCGGGCCTGGTCGAAGTTCTTGGTCCAAAGCGTCTGGACCTCGCCGACCTTTGCGCCGTCCACCCTGACGCCCTTGACTTCTATGCCGGTGACCTGAAGGCGTTCATCATCATGCATGAAATCATCCCCCACCGTGAAGTCCCAGTCATTCGGGAACATGGCTGTTGTCCTCTCGGAGACGTCGCCCCGGCTGATTATCATCCGTATCTGGATTTGGCCAATGGCCTCCAATACCTCGTCGCGAACCTTTCCGCACTTGCTGCATTTCAGAACGAGCTTGAGCTTCTTGCCTTCGAGGCGGCCCTTGAGGGTCTTGTGAAGCGTTTCATCTTCACATTCGGGGCATTCAATATTCATGGACGCAGGAACCTGGCTCATCATTGCAAAGCACCCCTGATCTCTTCCGCGATCTTCCTCGCCGCTTCCCCGGGGTCCCGGGCATCGTATATGGCTCTTCCCACAATGACATAATCGGCACCGGCCTTGACCGTTGCGGATGCTGAACCGCCCTGGGCACCCACACCGGGTGAAAGTATCTTGAGATTACCGACAATTTTTCTGAGGGTTGCAATCTTCTCCGGCCTGGTGGCAGGGGCAATTATACCTGTCGCACCGACCTCAACGGCCAGTTTGGCCATGTCTTCGGCAACCGGGATCATGAACCTGTCCGCGCCGGGATGGCTCATCTCCGTTACAACAAAAACATCCATGCCTTCCGCGGCCCTGATGCAGGCCTCCAATGAATCCTTGCCCGGGAATGCCTGGCAGATCACTCCGGCCGCGCCGGATTTCCTCACCTGCTCGACTATGAGACGGTTGGTATTCGGAATATCGGCAACCTTGAAATCGCATATCACATCCACAGAACCCGCCAGTTCCGCAACGGCATCCATGCCGCATGCCAGAGCGAAAGGATAGTTCACCTTTACTGCGTCTATGCTATCCCTTGCTTTCTCAACGGTCTCCATGGCCCTGTGACGGTCGGTAATGTCCAGCGCCAGTATGACTCTGGTGTTCTGTTTCATGGGCTATGGAAATTGCGGTGTTTATAAAAAGGTAACTGCGGGGTTCGGACAGGGATTGACTATTGTAGATTTAGGGATTGTAGATTGTAGATTTAGGGATTGTAGATTGTAGATTTACGACGGATTGACGGCGTGGCATATTCTCAGCATAAATCTAAAATCTAAAATCTAAAATCTAAAATCTAAAATACGGGTGGGCATTCTGCCAGCAGCAATTAATAAATCTACAATCTCTCTATTCCACCCTTTCCTTGCATCCGGGGCACAACAAAGCACCGTCATGATATTCCAGCATGTCCGAGTATACCTTGCATGATTCGCAGTAACCGGAAGCCTGCTCGATGGAAGCGGCCATGAAATCATCGCCCTCTCCGGAAAGGTTGGCCAGTTCCCTGGTGACCTCGATGTAATGCGGTGCAATCTGAAGAATGTCCTGGGCTGATACCACACCCATGAAACGACCGTCGTGCATGACCACCAATTTTCTAAGGTGAAGCTTGGCCATCTGCTTTGCGGCATCCAGGATATCCGTTGTCCTGGGAACCCAGACGATTGGGGAGCTCATTATGTCGCGAAGCTGGACCTTTGACGGGGCCTTGCGGGCGCTCACGACCTTCCGGACAATGTCGCGCTCGGTGACGATGCCTATGGGATTGCCATCCTCGGTTATGATCACGCAACCGGTACCGTGCTCCACCATTCTTGCGGCGGAGTCTTCCACAGTTTCGAAAGGTTCCATCTGGGGTATGTCTGTGCTCATGATTTCAGAGACTGGTATGTTGCTCTTCATTGTATCAAGCCAAATATAGGTATTCCAGACTAATAAAGCTTTTGTACAGCCGTAAGCATTCAGTGAAATGAAGAAGTAACTATTGTAGATTGTAGATTGTAGATTTACGGACTTATTGACTGGCCGAAGCGAATAGTGAAAAGTGTAAAGTGAATAGTGAAAAGTGACGTTGGGAGGTAAATGGTGAAAAAATTGGCTATCAAGGACAAAAATACTACGTTTTTCATTTTTCACTTATCACTATTCACTGTTCACTAAAAACTACAATTTAACGGGCAAACTTCAGAAGACTGAACTCTTACGTACAGCCCTGAAATTTCTGCTGCGAATTGCCACATTAACATACATAGGGAAAAGGTATTAGGGATTCACGGATTTCCCGTGACGTTCACATGAAATCTCTGACCGAGGGGGCCGAAAGATTGGTCCCGAACGCCGCATTCGAATTTCTCGCAAAGGCCAAGGCCCTGGAGAGGCAGGGAAAGAAGGTTCTTCATTTCGAGATCGGCGAGCCTAACTTCGATACACCGGAACATATCTGCGAGGCAGCCATCAAGGCGCTGCGGGGCGGAAAAACGCGTTACGTGAATTCCAACGGCATTCTGGAGTTGAGGGAGGCCATTTGCGAAGAGGTGGAGAAAACCAGAGGCTTCAGACCGGACGTTGACCAGATTCTTGTTGCGCCCGGTGGCAATCCACTGATATTTTACCTTGTGTCCTGCGTTGTAGAGCAGCACCAGAACATCGCACTTCAGGATCCGGGATTCCTGACATATTACTCGGTGCTGAAATACACCGGCATAAAAGGAAACTTCGTTCGCCTGAAGGAGAAGAACGAGTTCCGGCTGGATCCCGAAGATTTGAACAGCGCCATCGACGATGATACACGGCTGATAATCCTCAACTCCCCGTCCAACCCCACCGGAGGCGTGATGAAGAAATCCGAGATAGAACGGGTTGCGGAGATAGCCGAGGAGCGGGATATCTACCTTCTTTCCGATGAAATATACAGCAAGATGACTTACGATTACCCGCATCACAGCGCGGCCATCCGGGACCAATGCAATGAAAGGACAATACTCCTAGATGGATTTTCCAAATCATACGCCATGACTGGCTGGCGCCTGGGCTATGCCGTGGGCCCGAAGGAAGTGATAAAGAAGATGAGCATGGTGCTTGAGGCCACCGTTTCCTGCACTCCTGATTTTCTCCAGTACGGAGGCATTGCCGCCCTCAAGGGACCCCAGTATGTGGATGACATGATGCGCACCTTCAGGGAGCGCAGGGACGTTTTAATTGAGGGACTGAACAGCATTCCGAAGCTGAGCTGCGTCACACCCCAGGGTGCGTTCTACGCCTTCCCGAACATAACGAAAACGGGAATGAACAGCAGCGAGTTCGCAGACTTCGCCATCAACGAACTGGGCATAGCGCTTCTGCCGGGAACGGCATTCGGGCCGGGCGGAGAAGGTTATGTGCGACTATCTTACGCCACCAGCATCGAAACTATCAAGGAAGCCGTGGAGCGGCTGAAGGCCGGATTGAGATGAAAGTGGCGGTGGGGCTCAGCGGCGGCGTTGATTCCTCGGTGGCAGCGGCTATTTTGAAGAAACAGGGGCATGAAGTTGTGGGAATCATGATGAGGATTTCCGATGACCTGCCAGGCGCAAAAAAAGGCTGCTATGGGACCGACCATTCAAAAAAAGCTAAGATGGCGAGTGCGGTGGCAGAGACCTTGGGCATGCCTTTTCATGTGCTGGACCTGTCGAAAGAGTACCAAGCAATAGTGATGGATTATTTTGTGGATGAGTATGTCTCCGGACGCACACCGAACCCCTGCCTCAGATGCAACCCCAGGGTGAAGTTCGGCGCCATGCTGGAAAAGGCGCTGTCCGCCGGCATACAATTCGAGAAATTCGCCACCGGTCACTATGCCAGGGTGGAACACCGTACAGGCAACGGAAGATGGACCCTGAAAAGGGCATTGGACAGCACAAAGGACCAGTCCTACGGCCTCATATTTCTCACACAGGAACAGCTGGGTAGAACGCTGTTTCCGCTGGGCGGCATCACCAAGAAGGAAGTGAGGAGAATAGCCAAGGACATTGGCCTCGGAACTCATGATGAGCCGGACAGCCAGGACTTTTATGACGGGAATATAGCCGACCTAATCGCCGCGGAACCGAAGCCGGGCGACATACTGGACACTGCCGGAAATACTGTCGGAACGCATGACGGCGTCTGGCGATACACCGTCGGCCAGAGACGGGGGCTGGGCATTCCGTCCGGAACACCGCTTTACGTCAGGGCCATCGATGCCGAAAGAAATGTGATTATTGTGGGAGAGAAATCCGAACTGTATTCGGAGGGGCTGGTGGCCAGTAACATCAATTTTGTTTCGGCGGAAAGCATCGCGTCGGGAAAAGAATACGGATTCAGGATACGGCACACCCAGGAGATGATCTCGGGAAGTGCCGAACCCCTTCCGGACGGCAGGATATCAGTGAAATTCAGGGAACCGCAGTGGGCCGTTGCCCCCGGCCAGGCTGTGGGCATTTACGACGGCGATGCTGTGGTGGCCGGCGGGATAATCGAGGAGAGCGCCTGAAATTTTAGATTTTAGATTTTAGATTTTAGATATTTGCTGGCAGAATGTCCGTTCGTCGTAAATCTACAATCGTAAATCTACAATCTACAATCGTTTCACTGAATACTTACTTCTCACCGCAACGTTAAATATCCATGGCAAAATACTGCCAGGGTGATTGCATGACACAGGATATCGCACTGAAAGCCGCCGAGATGCTCGGGATTATAAGAGAGAAAAAACCGCTGGTACACCACATTACAAACTGGGTGACCATATCGGAATGCGCCAGCATCACCCGGTCTCTGGGGGCGCTGCCTGTGATGGCCCATGCCGAGGAAGAGGTAGAGGAAATGGTCTCGATTTCCGGGGCGCTGGTGCTCAATATCGGTACGCTGACGCCCGTTCTAATCAATGCCATGATAAAGGCCGGAAAACAGGCGAACTTGAGAGGTATTCCTGTGATACTGGACATTGTTGGGGTCGGGGCCACCGGACTAAGAACAGACAGCACCAGAAGGATTCTTTCCGAAGTTAAAATCGCAGTCATAAAGGGCAATGCCGGAGAAGTGGCGACGCTGGCCGGCGCCCAGGCGGAAGTTCGGGGAGTTGAATCCATATCTGTCGAGGGCCGGACCGAGGAGCATGCCGTCACACTGGCCGTGTCTGAGAATTGCACCGTGGTGGTCACCGCGGCCGTGGACCTGGTCACGGACGGTGAAAGGATGTTCATGATAGGCAACGGCCACCCAATGATGGGCGAAGTCGTCGGCACAGGATGCATGGCCGCTTCGGTTATCGGTTCGTTCGCTGCTGTGGAGGAGGACGTGACCCTGGCTGCGGCATGCGCCATGGTTGTTTACGGAATCGCCGGCGAGATGGCCGCAGTCGACGCAAAAGGACCGGGGAGCATGAAGCAGAACCTCTTCGACGCGATTATGGCCGTCGGCAAGGAAGATATACTCAACGGAGCAAAAATCGATGCCAGATAATTTTCGCGGATTCTATTTCATCACCGATTCCGGCCTGACGAAACAGGGCGCGGTGAAGGATGTGCAGGACGCCATCCGGGGCGGCGCCAGCGTCGTCCAGTATCGGGAGAAGAATAAGAGTTATCGGGAAATGCTGGCAGAGGCAAAGGAATTGCTTGAACTGTGCCGGAATTCGGATGTATTTTTCATCATCAACGACAGCGTCGAACTGGCACTGGACATCGGCGCCGACGGAATTCATCTGGGGCCCAATGACATGGCTCCGGCGGAGGCCAGGAAGGTATTCCCCCACGGAATTCTTGGGGTATCGTGCGGCAGCGTGGAGAAAGTGACAATAGCAGAGAAAGCGGGAGCCGATTATGTGGCCGCGAGTCCGGTATTCTTCACTGCAACGAAATCCGATATCGGGCAGCCGTTGGGCCTCGAAGGGATTGCGGCATTCAGGAGAACGACCGGACTGCCAATCGTCGCCATCGGCGGCATCAACCTGGACAATGTTCATGACGTGGTTCTGGCCGGAGCCGACATGGTCTGCGCCATTTCCGCCACGGTGGGCACGGTGGATGTTGAGAACAGCGTCAGAAAATTCGTTGACGCGGTTTCCTCAGCCTCTGAAAAAAGCCCGTAAGCGCGTATCCAAATTATCGGCAGATTTGAAAACCATATCCCCGGGGAAACATTTTCTGTACATCGGGTAAAGGAAACGCTTGTCCATCAGTATTACGGCAGCGCGGTCCGTCTCCGAACGGATGCATCGGCCCATTGACTGAAGGACCCGGCTCATTGCCGGATATGTGTAGCCGTAATCGCGGCCATTGCCATAGCCGAATTTCGTATCGTAATACTTGATGAGCATGTCCTGTTCCAGGGACGGCGGAGCGAGCGGCAGCCCGACAACTATGACGCAATCCAGTAGGTTGTCCTTGTAATCTATGCCCTCGGACATGGAGCCGCCCATTACCGCCAGCAGTAACCCACCGTTACCCGCCTTGAGCTTTATCAGGTTGGACACCATTGACCTTTTCTCGGCCTTTGAGGATTCCCTGGATTCGATTATGTTCTGCTTGGTGGTCTTTACGTGCTGCAGTATGTTCTTCAGCATTCCGTAGGATTGGAAGAACACCGCAACGTTACCGGGAACTGCCGAGCTGGCTTCATTTATCCGGGCGGCAATCTTCCGGTACATTGCATCCCCGCGCTGGCTGTAGAGCGTCGTGACATCTTCCGCCACGAATACCGGGCGGTTTTCCTCAGGGAATGGGGACTTGTAGGTCTTGAGCATGCGTTTTCCGTCGGGAATTCCGAGAATATCTCCGTACACCTGGGTGGGGTACAGGGTGCCGCTCATCACAACGCTCGAATGAAACTGGGAAAATATCGGTTCGGCCACGACAGACGGATCCAGCAACCGATAATAAAGAAGGGAGCCGTCCTTCTTGCTGATTATGCGGATGAGGCCGTTCATCTCCTTTCTGAAATGGTCCAGAAACTCGGCCACCTGTGCAGCCTGGCTGTTGCGGCCGTCGGTGTATCTTTTCTGCGCGATCTTCTGAAGGTCGCCGATGAAGGTGTCCAGGTCTGATTTTTCAATGAAACCCATCTCCAATCTTTTCTTGAACTTGTCCAGAAGCGCGCCGGACTCGGTAAGTTCCTCCTTGTTGACGTCCACCGAGTCCAGAAGAGCAGTCAGGTCCTTACCGAGGCCCTTGAGAACGGCCTCCAGATTCCTGTCCTTGACCTCGGAAATCGCCTCGTCCAGGATGTTCGGAGTGAGACTCATAGTGTAATAGCCGCGGATACGGTCCGGAAGATTGTGCGCCTCGTCCACGATGATGATGAAATCCTCCAGCGGCCTGTCGAAGGCCTCCAGCATCTGGGGGCGGACAACCGGGTCAAAGATGTGATTGTAATCGCAAACAATGACATTTGCCTCCTTTGCGGCCTCCATGGCGACCTTGTGGGTGCATGTCTGGCGGCGCGTTGAAAGGTCCTTCAATTCCTCGACGTGCATGATGTTGGAATGCACGAATTTCACCATGTGAGGGTCGTTATTCGAGTGATACTTGCAGGACTTGTCCATGATGCTGGAGAAGCACAGCATGCGGAACGCCGCAGGAAATTCCTCCGAGATGTCGCTTGGGCACATGGCCTGCTTTGAAATCAAATCGACGACGCGAATATCCTTCCCGGAAACGGCCTTCATCTGCCTGAGCGTTTCGATGGCGATATGGTGCTGGGACTGTTTGGAGGTGAGGAAGCACACCACCTTGTTCATGCGCAGAGAGGCCTCCACCGCCGGAACCAGTGCCGCCACGGTCTTGCCGATGCCGGTGGGCGCATAAGCGAATAGATGCTTTCTTTCTGCAATGGACTGGCCCACATCCAGGATGAACTGGTCCTGGCCGGGTCTCACTTGGGCGAAAGGGAAGAAAGGGATATCCGGATTTCCCAAGGGGTCGAAGTTCTGCGGCATCACCGGGAAATCTTCGATTAACTCTTCCGGCTGGTGCGTGCCTGCGCCGGCGCATTTCGGGCAGTACTTCTCGTTGCCTGAGCCCTTCTTCTTGACCTTGAGGAGGCCCCTGCAATCCGGACAAAACATGGACATTGTGGATGCCTAGATAAACCATGCATAATAATGCTTTTGGAAGGGTCGGCGAAAGTATCGGGGGCGGGGAAGGTTTGTCGATAAGAATCACACCATTAGTCAATTCCAGAAACCTTTCCATTTATCGAAATGAAACCAGATTTTTGGATCAACATTATCCAATAATCGTTCTTTAATTATTTTGAATTCCTCAGATTTCAAGCCCCATCCAATTATAATTTTTTCATCATCTATTCCATGAATGTTCAATACGTTCATAGAGCCTTTAAGATTGAGCATGTTGATTTTCTTGATATCTTTGAAATGAATGATGTGATAATTCTTCTGTGCATCATACCATTCGATTTTATCACTTGAAAGGATTGTTTTATCTTTAGAAAATCTTGCAAGCATAAACATGAACAAACCCACAGAACCAAAGAATATTGGAAGTAGTGGTACCCTAATATTGTAATCACTTATGATGTAAAACCATATTGCCCAAATATATCCGAAAATCATCATAAAAATGTAAGGAGATTGAAAAGATAATTTAAATCTTAACGGAACATGCTCGTACTTGTATTCAAAGACCATTTCATCACTCATAAATGTTATCTCCTGTAATGCATTAGAAGAATATCTGTATTTAATATCTACTTGGGAATTCCAAAGGAATCCCACAATTCTCCATTTGCCCTTGTTGTTGAAGTCAAACGGCCATGGTTTCAAAATGCTTTCTCCCTGTACCGAGCTTTTTGTTGACAAAAGTTTATATCCAATATCTTATTGGCAGTATCAGATTTAATGGGCAGATAGATCAGCTCGGTAGATCGCCTCCTTGGCATGGAGGAGGCCGCGAGTTCGAATCTCGCTCTGTCCATTTTTCTTTCTTTAATTATTCTCACTTCAATAAAAATGGGTTAACTTGAACTCGCCTTTCCCGGAGTCAATCCAGATTTAATAATTCGATGCAAAATCAGAATCCCAATTTGCCTAATCATGACACTTGTTTTCCATCAACTATTTCGTTCTCATCCTCAATTTGATGCTCTTTTGAGTCGGGATTCTTAGGTTTCTTTTTCAATATAACAGAAACCACCAGTATCCCTATGACAAGAATGATCAGTAGCAGAATGTAAGGCATGTAATCCGTTTGGGAATTCGGCTTGGGCGGTTCTGACGCTTGCCAGGTGATGTGCTCCACATTGGAGAACGGCGATTCATTGGAGACATTGTCTATGGCCGAGACTTTGTAGTAATACGTGGTGTTGGCGACAAGTGCCGAGTCCAGGTAAGATGTCGAGCCAGTTACGTTTCCGATCCTGGTAAACGCCGCATTGTCCGTGCTCCTATAAACGGCATAATGATGAATGTCCAGTTCCGGCGGCGCGTCCCATTTCACGAGGATTCCGGTTTCCTGAGCGGTAAGATTGAGATTGGTCGGGGCGGATGGCGGTGTAATGTCTCCACCAATAGCAGGGTCCAGCGGGGCCAGGTCTTCAGAATCGGGAACACCATCACCATCGTCATCGGTGTCCTCGTTGTCACCAATGTTATCGTTGTCAGAATCCAACCACTCGGTATAGTCCAGCGGGAAATCGTCTTCCGTGTCATTCACACCATCGTTGTCGTCATCCGGGTCAATATTGTCTGGGATATTGTCGCCGTCCCGGTCAATCCAGGTCGTGAAAGACCAGGAAAAATCATCAGTCGGAGAGCCCTCGGCAATGCCGTTCTCGTTCCCATCCAGGAAGTTTCCGGCAGTATCTTTTGCGATGCTTGAATTTATCGTAATAGTATAAGTGATGTTTTGATGAAAGTTATTTGCCATACTAAAATTGTAGTCTTGATAACTGCCAGTATTGAAGAAAAATCCACCCGCACCATCCAAATACGGACTCACAGATAGGGAATCTTGAACAGATGTGTGATTCATTACTTCATCAAATGAGAAAAGAACCGAAGAATTGGGGTTGACATTTGTTCCCGTGGGCACATAGGTGGTAATCTCCGGTGGCTCGCTGTCAATCAATTCCAAGGTAACGAGCTTCCATTCTCCCCAGTTGTCTTCCGAATCCTGCCCGTGGACCCAATAATACAGTGTCATAGCAGGCAGGCTCAAAAAGCCATTCTGGTCGATGGTAACGGTTTCATTCATTTCATCGAAAGTCCCATCAACGGCTTCCATCGGAATGCCGGTACCATCCTGAATTGTGGGCGGGTGCTCGTCCCCAATAATCAGTTCGGCCGCGGCAATGGTGCTGTTGCCCAGGTTGAAATCATCTATTGTCGCGTTTATCCAGATGGTTGTGTCGTGAATTCCATCGACGTAGACAATGGCGGGCTCGATCTCCGGCCCAACGGTGACTGCCGGCCCGGTGGAATCAACAGTTACCAATGTAGTGAAAACCGAAGAATTTGAAGTTGCCAGTGCATTTCCGGGCTCCGAATCATCCTCCGCCACGGTCGTAGTGTTGACCCAGTAAACAGTGTTCAAGTCCAGGCTTTGTGCTGGGGTGAAGGTCATTTGCGTGCTTTGGGCATTCCAGCCGAACGTTCCTGCAACCGTGGATGTGAAATTCTCCAGGGTGAATGCCGCTTCTGTTTCTGCCTGGTTCATTGGCTCGTCAAAGGTAATGGTCACGACAGTAGCAGGGGAGATTCCCACTGAAAATGGTGTAGGAGAAACGCCTGTAACCTGGGGTTGCGTGGAATCTATGGTGAAAGCCGGGGTGTCGAAATAGCCTTTCGCCCCGTTGGAGTCAATAACGGTTGCGTGGACCACCACATCTGACGCATCTATCGCCGGAAGCACCCACATGTAAGGCCTGGCTGTTCCGTTCAGCAACGGGCCCGCAACGGCGCCCGAGCCGTCGCTGGAGGTGTAGTTGAGGAAGATTGTCAGGCTGTCAGTCGCCGTATCCTCGGTGTCGGTGCAGTTCCACCAGATTGGGTGGGGGGTGGCGCCGGTCCAGTCGGATGCTCCGCCTGGGTTGCTTATAGTTATGATCGGTACGGCATTTGCAGATGTGGTGAATGTCCAGATGAGAACGTCATCCGGCCACTCTCCGCCAGTGCCATCCTTATCTTGGTCCAGCGGGTTTCCTGCGGCATCTGTGGCCGTTATGTTGATTCCAACCCAGTATTGAGTATCAAAATCAAATGGAACTGTCGGTGAGAAGGTAGATGTCTGGGCCATATTATCGTGGTTCCATGTTCCATCAGTTGAATCCCAGGTGGTTGTAACGTCCGTGAATTCAAATGAATTTTCAACGGTGGTCCAGTTCATGGTGTCGTTCCACTGGATGAAGACATCGGAATCCAAAGGTGCGGAAACACCAGTTGGCGCATAAGAATCCGCAGATGGGGCTGAATCGTCCACCAGGACTATGTTCACTGTTTTGGTCGCGTCCATTGTAACATCAGCGTAGCCTTTTATACCTGCTTTCTCGACAGTTACGTTATGTGGTGTAAAATATATCTTCTCAGACATATCGTTGTCATCTTGGTCTCCATTTGTGTCATTACCTCGGTAATGAATGCATTCGATATCCCTGAGTATCCCGCTGGCATCTGTTGTCCCGACTTTGACCGTTCTTCCAAGCGTGTCATTCACTGTGACGGATACGCCTACGGCGGGAAGACCAGTGGAATATGTTACATTCACATGCATATACCAATTAATCCATAGTTCTGAAGTCAAATCCTGGTAGTTTCCACCACCATTGGAGGAATTGATTATTGACATCGAGGATGATTGATTCAGAAGCGCTGTGGCAAATATTGTGGAATTCTTTACCGTGTTGTTAGCATTATGCCCACAGTTATATGCCTCCAGCCAGTTCCAAATTTCATAATTCTCAACTGTGTTGTTATCTGAATTGACTTCAAATTTAATGCCATTCTTGGCAAAGCCATTAATAAAGCGGTTATTGTCTGAATTGTCTATTGTTAGTTGCAGAATTCCAGAGTGATTTAAATTAGAAATGATGTTGTTATTGGCATAGGACATATACATCTGATTGTCCAGCATGGTGAGATTATCTATGTGATTATAATCTGATTCTATCGATACACCACTAATCGGATTAAAGATACAGTTGGTAATGTTGGTCCAATCTGCTCTCACCCAAACATTACCGAAAGCATTGGACGCGGTGCAATTATCAAACAAATCTCCAACATTTCTGGAGGTTCTTATCGAATTCGCGAAGTGGCTGAAATCGCAATATCTGTATTCTGTTTTTATCCCTGTACCTATCCCCGTATCGATCACACTCCAGTCCATTAATCCAGGAGTTGATGAATTCGATCTGAAAACTATTCTATTTGATGGAGTTCCGTTTGCGTATAAATATCCGTTCACATTCAGATAGTAATAACCATTGAAACGAACTTCTGTTCCAGGGTCAATGGTGAGTGTGACTCCTGGGTCAACAATCACATTTCCTTCGATGTAGACAGTTCCGCTCCAGGTTGTGTCGACGGAGATGTTTCCGCTGACGCCAGCCGAGGCCGTCTGTGAAAACACTGTCAAACCTGCCAGTGTTCCGGTCATTAATAACATTGCAAATCCTATGCATTTCAATTTATTGGCTATCATGGGAGTTCCCCCTATTGTTAATGAATGGGTTCGTTGTATTTCATGCTTTTGGTTCCTCCGTGAACTCAATTTATACGAAGAGGATTATTCACGGGTTGGAGTGGAGGTAATCATGATTCCGTTGGTTGGGTTGCCGGGGGATGTGAAGGAGATGGAGAAAGGGTGGGGAGTGATGAGCATTTCAAGTCGATACCACCATAATCTCAGGTTTACCGTTCAGGGCAAACATTTATTCTTTCGACGCCAATCCACCCCCATGGAGTTCTTCGAAACCGTGAAATCAAGAAAATCTGTCCGTGCCTATGACGATAGGCCTGTCCCGGACGACGTACTCGCGAAAATCCTGGAATCCGCTCGCCTCTCGCCATCGGCCAAGAACCTCCAGCCATGGCATTTCATCGTTGTGCGGGACCCTGCCAAACGTGCCGCGCTCTCGGAAGGGACCTGGGCCAAGTTCCTCAAGGATACGCCTGTTGTGATTGTCGGTTGCGGGGACGGAAAGGCCTCGCCGCACTGGAACACGATTGACACAAGCATCGCATTGCAGACTTTGGTCCTGGCAGCAACGGCAGAAGGCCTGGGGACGTGCTGGGTCGGGAGCTTCGACGTGGAAAAAGTGAAAGCGCTGCTCAAGATACCGGAGAATTATGATGTTATCTGCCTGATTGCCCTGGGCTACGAACGGAAGAAAATGGACCTGGCCAGGACGCTCACCGGCGGGGCAAAAAGGAAGGCCATCAAGACCATTGTCAGTTATGATGAGTTTGGCAGACAAGGGTAAGTATTCAGTGAAATGGAGCAATAACGATTGTAGATTGTAGATTGACGATTGTAGATTTACGACGGATTGACGGCGTTGCATATTCCTGCAAATATCTAAAATCTAAAATCTAAAATTTCAGAAGACTGAACTCTTACAGGCAAGGACAAGATATTTAACCATCCTGCGCATTATGCCTATAGAGGAAGGCAAATGTCGGACGACGAACTGATAAGCCTCAGGCCGGAGATTTCGATGTACATCAAGCGCATAGGGGACATGAGGGGAGCCGGAAAATTCGGAAGGGCCGTCCAGCTATGCGATATGGCCATGAACCATGAGCCGGAATTCTACATGAGGAATGTGATTCTCAATTTCAAGGCCGATTCACTCTATCGCGTTGGATGGAGGGTCCAGAGTCCGGAACTGATGCAGGAGGCCCGCAGCTACTACATCGAGGTTCTGGGATACGATCCCGAGGACAATGTGGCCAGGAAGGGCCTGGAAGAGATTGACTTCACAGCCAGGTAAACTACCAGCCCCTAAAGTGGCTGGCGTTTGTTACCAGGGCTGGGCTTTCTCGGCATTTTTGCAGTAATTTTTTGCCCATATTTTGAAAAATCAGCGCAGGGAGAAAGCATTTTATCGGCATTGCCGATGCCCGGAAGATGAGAATCGGAGTTCTGGCACTTCAGGGCGATGTGAGCGAGCATGTACTTGCCCTCGAAACGGCCGTCAAGAGCCTGGACATTCAGGGCGATGTTGTCCGGGTAAGGCGTAAATCCGAGCTGGAAACGGTTTCGGCATTGCTCATGCCCGGGGGTGAGAGCACCACCATCGCCAAGCAGCTGGACAGGTTCGGGCTCAGGCAGCCCATACTTGATTTTGCCGCATCCGGCAAGCCAATCATGGGAACCTGTGCCGGAACAATTCTTCTTTCTTCCGAGATCCTTGACCGGAGGGGCCAGGAAGTCAAGCCGCTGGGGCTCATGGACATGTCGGTCCGCAGAAACGCATTCGGCAGGCAGGCAGAATCCTTCGAAAAACCCCTGAAAATTGAAGGACTGGAAGGCGATTTTCACGGCATATTCATAAGAGCGCCGAGAATTGCCCGGATAGGAAACAGCGTAAAATCCCTGGCCATGCTGGACGGCGAGCATATCATGGTAATACAAGGCAATATTCTGGCGCTTACTTTTCATCCTGAACTGGTGCCGGACCACCGCATTCACGCGATGTTCCTGAAGATGCTCAGGCCTTGATAGCTTTTACAATATTCCTGAATTTTTCGGTGATGCCTTCTTCCTCGACAATCGTTCCGGTGACAATGATGTCAGCACCGGCCTTTATTGCGGCACTGGCTTGCTCCGGAGAACGTATGCCGCCGCCCACTATGAGCGGTATGTCGATGGCCTTTCTGACGCCCTGAATGAGTGCGGACGGCACCGGTTCGGGAGCGCCCGAGCCGGCTTCCAGATAGATCAATTTCATGCCCAGCAGTTCGCCGGCCACAGAATAACCGATTGCGGTTTTCATGTCGTCCCTTCGAATTAGTTCAGCTTCCCCCACCATTCCGGCCCTCATGCCCGGTTCCACGATGATGTAACCCATGGAGATGGGCTCCAAACCGCTCTTCTTGATGAGAGCGGCGGCTTTCATCTGCTCGCCCAGGAGGAATTTCGGATTCCGGGAATTGAGTAGGCTCATGAAATAGATGGCATCCGCCATGAGTGAAATGGCCTTGGCCTCGGTGGGGAAGAGAATAACCGGAATGTCCACAGAACTTTTGATGGCAATTACGGTTTCATCGAGGATTTCCTGGGTGACGCCGGTGGAGCCTCCCAGCATTATCGCGTCAGTGCCTACGGCTACTGCTTCGGATGCTATCCTTGCGGCGACGGACGGTTCCTGGTCGTCCGGGTCCAGCAATGTCATGTGAAGCTTCTGGGTTTCCAGCTTGTTGCATATAATTTCCATTACGTTCATCATATCACTCCTACAAGGAAGGCCAGCAGGGCCACGAACATGGCCAATTTCGCGCTTTCCGATGTCTTTCCGGGGTTCCGGGAAATCACCCAGGCACCATAAATAAATATCGCATCTGCCAGAAGCACGGCCACCAGATAGAAGAAGCCGAATATGCCCAGGAAGTAGGGTAACGGGCTGAGGCCTATACCGAACAGGAAGGCCATTGATGCAACTTTTCCGGCTCCGGCGGCTCCGATGCGCATTGGGAGGGTTTTCCTTCCGACATCACCTGCCATGTCCTGAATGTCCTTGGCTATCTCCCTGCCCAGCGTGGCGAAGAACGACAGGAAGAACATGAAAAGCACCGGTTCCATTATCGACGGGAATGAATCAAGCACCGCGAAGCCGCCGAAAAGGAACAGCGACGCGGTTAACCAGCTAATCATGATATTTCCCGAGAGGCCCAGGGACTTGGTCCTGAACTCGTAGGCCAGCATTATTGCCAGGTTGAGAAGGATTATCAGCATGCAGTAGAGGCTCAGCCACAGGCCCAGTATTACGGATACAGAGAACAGAACGCCGGAAAGTACGGTGGCGGTTCGGGGCTTTACCCTGCCGGCCGGTATGGGGCGTTCCGGGTGGTTGAGACGGTCGATATCCCGATCCAGGTAATCGTTCAGGGTATTCCCGGCGCCGGTGAACATGAAGACCACCAGAGAAGCGGCAAGAACTTCCGCCAGGGGAACCGCATAAATCTCGAAACGGCAGGCTACCAGGGCCACTATCACTATGGACAGCACGGCCATGAGGCAGTTCTTCGGCCTGAGAAGCTGGGTTATTCCCGACATCAATGGTTGAAAGGGTTTGGATAATAAACCTTTTGCGTAATCGTAAGAGGTAGGTCTTCTGAGATTTTAGATTTTAGAACTTAGATTTTAGATTTTTGCTGGCAGGATGCCCGTTCGTCGTAAATCTACAATCTACAATCCCTAAATCTACAATCGTTATTGTTTCGCTGAATGTTTACGATTCAGGGAATACTATTTACAGCCACCCGTCGCAATGGTCGCAATACCAACCAGTTTTCGGTTCCTTTTTCCAGAGAAGGCTCTTCTTGCACTGGGGGCAATCTATCCCATTCACTATTCTGTATTTGGTACTGAAGCCGCCGACCGATTTTCCTGGCCTTATTCCTACCAAAGCACCCAAAGCATAACGGCCAGCGGTTTTTCCGTAGTAGGCACCGCTTTTCGGCTCGCAGAAGAAACCGATCTGATGGTCACCGACACTTCTCTTATCGGTGCCCAATGTCCACATGTCATACGCAATGTTGCCAGGCTGAATATCATTCATCTTGTCCTGGGTGCAGCATTTCAAATCGCCCGAATTGTTGATGTCAAGATAAACATTGGCCGATATGCTTGAAGCGCTCCTGTTCCAGAGAATCAGTTGGCACGTTAATTTTTCACCCTGCGGTATGATTCTATTCTTTATGTAAACAGACATCTTTACATCGTTGGGTGCATCAAACCAGTTCAAATCCCCATACATCTTCAGAGTATCTCTCCTGTTTCATTTCAACCTCTCCAATTGGTTCATTCTTTCGATTTCCGAAAGAAAGCCTTTCCGATTTACGTCATGGTATACAATGTATAAAATATTTTCTTAAAACTCTTGCATAGGTAAACGGTCCGTATCACCAAGCTCCAACCTATTATGACAGATTACAATAACAATAGGGGATGTAATTTTGATATAACTGATACAAGAACTGAACAAAGCAACCAGTAACAAAATGTAATATGATAATAAATGAATCAAAACGCTTGAGCAATGACCGTTTACAAGCGCAAGGCTTTTAATATACAGTGAAATACCGATGCCGATTATTATGGCATGGGAACAGTCAGAGGTCAGAGCCCTGAAAGAGAACAGATACGTCATTATCGACGATGAGCCTTGCAGGATAAACAGCATATCCACCTCAAAGCCCGGGAAACACGGCGAAGCGAAGGCCAGGGTTGAGGGCGTTGGTATATTCGACGGTCAGAAGCACAGCTTCGTGCATCCGGTATCCCACAAGGTCAAGGTACCGATGATAGACAAGCGCGCGGCCCAGGTACTGGCCATAATGGGCGAGGAAGTCCAGCTTATGGACATGATAACGTACGAAACATTCAGCCTGCCTATCCTGGATGATTTCAAGGACGACCTTAAGGAAGGCGCCGAGATCCAGTATCTCGTCGCAATGGATAGGAAAAAGATCACAAGGGTCTGATGTCGCATGGGCGGTACGCTTTTCTCCGACGCGGGTTCAACTTACAGCCACAGTAAATATGTTATATTCGGTGCACCGTTGGACATCACCGGGACCCACCGCAAGGGAAGCGCCGAGGCCCCGCAGGCCATTCGCAGGGAATCCTACACCTTCGAATCCTTCATACCGGATATGAAAATGGACCTCTCCATGATTCCGACGCACGACATGGGTGATTTGCCCATGGAAAAGCCCAGGGAAGAGATTCTCGAAGCCGTGAAAGGAATATTGAAGGACGGCAAGGTTCCGATAATGTTGGGCGGGGAACATTCTGTTACCCCCTATGCCATTGAAGCTTTTCACGATGTGGCGGTCCTGGTTTTCGATGCGCATCTGGATTACAGGAACGAGTTGAAAGGCGACAAGAACAATCATGCCTGCGCCACCAGGCGCATTGATGAGATTATTTCTCCGGAAAAGGTGCTTCCGGTGGGTATTCGTTCAATCTGCAAATCAGAATTCGAGGACGCTGAGCGGCTCGGCCTGGATTATGTAACCGCGGACCGGGCAAGGGAACTGGGCACGAAAAAATTGATAGAGTTCATAGACAGCACATTGCCTGGCAATCTATATGTTTCTGTGGACATGGACGGCATAGACCCGGCATACGCGCCAGGCGTCGGCACCCCTGAACCGTTCGGCCTTGAATCGGCCATGGTCAGAGATATCATTCGGCACTTGGCCCACCGAACTGTGGGATTCGACATGGTGGAAGTCTGCCCCCCCGCGGACAACGGTAATACTTCGGTACTGGCTGCCAGATTAATCAAGGATTTCATCGGAGCGCGGGAAATGGCCGTTCAACGGTAACCCGGAATGTGGGCACCTTTGTTGAAAATACTGTCCAGGTCGAATCTCTGCATCTCTTCCTCGAACTTTCTCTTGAAACCGACCATGCGCTTCTGTACCTTGGCTATTTCGGCATCCTCCTTCAGCATCATCTTTCTGATATTCTTCATGTCACCGAAGAGTGCCTTGTCAATATTGAAACCGCTGAGCGCCATTATGGAGAGGGTGTTGTTCATTATGCCCAGTTCCATCTCTATTTTCTTCATTGGCTCAACTTTGTAAACCTTCTTGTTCAGACGGATAAGATATTCCCTGTGATTCTTCAGGGCGGAGAGCATGTTTTCGATTCTCTTTCCCATCTTCACCAGATGCTCATCTGTTTTGATCAGGGACTGGCTTATTTTGCCGACTGCTCCTGAATCGCCTTTCTTGGTCCTGGTATTTATCCCGAGAGCGGCCATTAGAATATCCTCGCGCTTCACCCGGGTGTCCATCTTCCCCTGGAGGCTAATCAACTGTTTTTGCTGGTCCCTGGACTGGGCCGATACCTTTGCCAGTTCCTTCTGAAGCTTCTCGTTCTGCTTCTTCAGGTTATCCAGCGTCCTCTTGAGTTCTTTCAGCGTTGGCTCTCTGTCCGGTGGCGTCTTGCCGCTCTTGGCTGGTTTGGACACGGGCTTCTTCTTGCCCTTCCCTGAGCCTTTTTTCTTTGCCATCAACCAACCATATTCCGCGTATGGGATAATAAGTTTGTCATTGAAAAATCATTTGAATTATGAAACAAAGTGGTCATCCGTTTCCACGTTCTTTAAATATACTGTACATTTTATAAGGGTACAGAAAAGGTGCGAACATGAATCAAATTCACGAACCCGCAATAGTTGCGAAAGGAATCTCGAAGACATATGAGAAGAAGACCCAGGCACTCAAGGATATGAACCTCACAGTCAACAAGGGCGAGGTGTTCACCATACTCGGACCGAACGGCGCCGGTAAGACCACCTTTCTCAGGATACTGTGCACCCAACTCATGCCCACTTCCGGGGACGCGCACATCCTGGGATACAGCGTGGTGAATGAACCGAATGCGATACGGGAAAAGATTGCCATGGTCCCGCAGGACGCGATGGCCTATGCGAATTTCACCCCGTGGGACTATGCCTACAATTTCTGTCTGCTCAGGGGAATGGACAAGGCCAAGGCCAAGAAGAACGCCGAGGAGGCGCTGAGAGCCATGCTCATGTGGGATATGCGTTTAAAGCCATGCCAATCCATGTCCGGCGGCGAGAAGCGCCGAGCGCTAATCGCGGCGACACTGGCCAGCGACGCACCCATAATGATGCTGGACGAACCGACAAGCGGCCTGGATGCCATCGGCCGAAGGAACGTATGGTCCACCCTCCGGGACAGGGCAGCCAAGGGCAATACAATCATTTTGACGACGCACATGATGGACGAGGCTGAAATGGTTTCCGACCGTTTGGCCATAATCAACAAGGGCGAACTTGTGATAGTCGGCACCACCGCCGAGATAAAGAAACAGGTCCCTTACAGGTACAGGGTAATCGCCCCGGAAGGGGAAATAGACCAATCCAAGTATCCTGAGGTCACAAAGATAGGCGACCGCCTGGTGGTCTATCTGAAGAGCGACGATGATGCAATAGAACTAGTCCGTGACATGCTGAAGAGGGGCGTTCAAGCCGAGGCAGCGCCCGTAACGCTGGAGGATGCGTTCGTCAGACTTGCCGGAGGTGAGCTGGAATGAGCATCAGGAAGATAATCAAAGATACATGGATAATCGCCTACATGAAATCCATTCCCGACATCAAAAGGCAGCCACTCATGCTCCTGATCCTTGTGGGACTGGCTGCGATACCGCTGTTCTTCATCACACTCTTCGGCGGGGCGGAAATGATGGACGTGGGCCTTGTGGGTGTTATAGTATCCAGCATCGGATTCATAGCCATTACCGCGTCGATACAGGACATCACCTGGGACAGATATGTCAAGCTCAGGGAGATGGTGGTGGCCATGCCCGTTCATCCGCTGTCCTATGCCATGGGCCTCACTCTCGGATTTCTGATATTTTCCTTCCCGGGATTCATCGCGTTCTTGTGTTACGGGGTTTACCGGGGTCTGTTCGACCCATTTTCAATCCTGGTGACGTTGGGGGCCATGATACTCTGCTGGCTCGCACTTGCCGCAATGGGATTCACCATAGCCACATACCAACACAAGACCAGCCCCAACACCCTGGGAATCATCGCCAACATACTCAGCTTCGGATTCGTTTTCCTGCCGCCGGTCTATTACTCGGAGGCAATGCTGACCAACATGAGCGGAATGAATCTGTCATGGATAGTCTACATCTTTCCCACGTCCAACGCAGCGGCCATAATCCGCTATGCGACCGGTGCTGGCGAAACCGTCATGGACCCCACGGCCTTCATGCTGCACTGGCTCGTGCTGATTGTCACGGTGGTCGTATTCTCCGCGCTGGTGATGTGGAAGGCCAGGTGGCGCGAACCGTGAGCAGGCGCAAATTTAAATAGAAGCTTGGTGTTTTGTTGTTACATGGCGCATGCGTTGTGGAGAGGTATACTAGTTATCCTGTTGCTATCTTCCATCTGTGCCGTCCCGGTCCTAGCCACGTCCTTGACGGTCGAAACCGCACTGAATGATGAAACAGTCTACCCTGGTGATGAGGCGGTGGTTACCGGCACCGTGAAGGACTCAAAGAATATGTTGGTTGCCGACGCGACAGTAGAGATTATTGTTGAGAAAACGAATATAACGGTCAACACCACCACGGATGACAAGGGGATGTTCGTCGCGTCTTTCAACGCTCCATTGGCCTTGGGGGAATATTCTATTAATGTTTCTGCATTTTGGAGTATTTATTCAGGCAATTCCATTCTTTTTCTGACGGTGATGGCTCCACCGCCTCCTGCGCCGGACATCTGCGTCCAAGAGGAGGACATATCCTTCTGGTCCGATGCTTTCGAGACAGGTAGCAAGGTCTTGGTGAACACCACGGTTCGAAACATTGGTGAACTGGATGCCAACACGACAGTGAAACTATTTTTGGGCACGCCATTCCAGGGCGAATTGTTGTTCTCGGAGCGCATCGTCGTTCCTGCGAACGGTTCCAATATTGTTGGGGTGTTGTGGGTTGCGGAGAGCGGAATTCATCTGTTTACCGTGGTGGCAGACCAGGTGGAACCTTCTGACAGGAACATTACAAACAATCAGGCTAACAACACTATCGAGATACAAGACACATTCCCCCCGGTGATTTCCGAACCTCAGATATCCCTGAAGGAGCCAACAAGCGAGGATATTGTGAGTGTATTGGCATTAGTAGAGGATGACCTGGGACTAGCTAAGGACAAACCAGTCACGCTGATTTTTTCAGTAGGTGATGCGGACGAAGAGGAACTGTCAATGAATGAAACGAAGGACGGCTTTCTTGGGGACGTGGGGCCGTTTCCGGGTGGCACGTTCGTACTTTTGAAGGTGCGTGCGCTGGATTTATCAGGCAACATGGCTGAAACCGAGTGGTACAGACGCGACATTTACTACTCGAGCATCAAAGTGACGGTTGAAAATGTGACCAGCAAACCCGGAAGGGAACTATCCATAAAATGTAGTGCCGTGTACGAGGACGGGTCCAATGTATTCGGTCAGGAGGCTGTTCTTGTTCTTGAAGGAGTAGAATATCTGTCCACCACAAATGACATGGGCGAAGCTCACTTTAACATCACGACTCCAACCGAACCGGGAGAATATGATTTCACGGTTTTCATTAATGAGAAACGACTCGCTGCCAATTCATCGGCCATTCTTACGATTCTCCCCGTATATCCTGATGTCTTGATAATTCAGAATGGGATAGCGTTCAGCTGGGTGAATGTTTCCAAGGTGGAGGTCACCATTGTCCTGTACAATAGAGGAGAGGCTTCGGGCGATGTCCATTTGGAAGTATTCCAGGGCCTCCCTTCCAACGGTGTGCTCTTGAACTCCACTAATTTTACCATCAACACTGACCAGTTCTATTTCCATTCCTTCTTTTGGTATCCCCAATCAGGTCACCACACTTTGGTTGTCGTGGCCAACTGTTCGGAGGACTTGGAACCATGGAACAACATAGCCACTGCCGAGGTCACCATCCCCATTCAAGAAAACAATGTTATTGCTGATGATAACACCACTGGCGATGATTCTTCGCTGAACGAGGAAGAAGCCGGTTCCAATTGGACCATGGGTCAAATGCTGTTGTCCCTGGGGCTTGGAATTCTGCTCTCCGTTCTGGTAATGATGTTCATCACCAAATTCATCGCCCGGAGGAAGAGCGAATGACGGCATGCAGGACAGGGAAAGTCACCATCATCACACTGTTTCTTGTACTCTTTTTAATCTCCATCAACCTGTTATCCGGTGTGAATGCGTTCTACACCACAGAGATTACCGAGGCTGGAGATTCCCGAATCGACAGATCGCCCAGTATTGCCGAAACCGGCGGCGCCCTTGTGGTAGCCTGGCTTGCATCCGAAGGTTCCAATGTCAACATAAGGTACAATGTGCGCTACCAGGGCACGTGGTCTGGAGTGGAAAAGTTGGTGGAGGGCACTGGCAACGAGAGAGACTTGGCACTCTGCGCTTCGGGTGGTCTGATTTATGCTGCATGGGCAACGGATAATTCACAGTACACATCAGGATTAGATTGGGACATTGCTCTATCAATTTATTATCCTGAAACAGGGTGGAACACCCCTATAGAGCTCACGGTATCCAATGACACTGCAAACGATTATGCGCCATGTCTGGTGCCGTACCAGAATGGCGTCATTGTCCTCTGGCATTCAATCGAGGGGGTAGAGGGACACATCCTGCTGGCCACTTACAATTCTGTTCCTTCAGAGGCCCTTGTGGTCACCAAGGACTGGAAGGGCATGAACCTGAACCCCTCTGCCGTTTTCCTGGATGATAAACTTTGGATTGCGTGGAGCAGCGGCGACAATGCATACACGAACAGCATGGATATGGACATCGTGGCAGCGTCCTTCCACCTCCAGAACCATTCTCTAGATGAGATAGTGCAGCTTTCGGACACGGCAGACACCGAGGACGACATGTACCCGAGCATGCTCACTCTGAACAATTGTTTGTACATAGCCTGGCAGTCAAAGGACAAGTCAGTCGGTCCGGGGGATGACATGGACATAGGATTGGCAATGTACAACGGTACCTGGAGCACTCATGCGCTGTCATCTTCCCATGACACCGGCGATGACGTATATCCGTTACTTTTTCCGTTCAAAAGCAGTGTCTGGTTGTCATGGCAAAGTTCTGATCCCTCCATTACAGGCGGAGATGGTTGGGACATAGCTGTGGCCGAGATTAACGGGACAACCCTCGGGAGCGTTCTGGTGGTGTCCGAGGGGAAGGATTCTGCGGATTCGGGTGGAACGGTCGTGCCCGGACACGACGCGATACAAGTCGATGAAGAAATTATAGTAGTATGGGAGACCACCAGCGCCCTGCTCACTGACGGAACGGACAGGGACATTGTGATGACGAGTCTATCTCAGCCAGGTCAGGAGAAGATTGAAGATGATGACAGGATCGATAATGGCATCATACCGATTTTCGTGATTGTTGGTTTTCTGGGCGGGTGTGTTGTTTTCTGGTTCTTGAAAAAATCAAGATTCTGGAAGAGAAAGGACGACGAGGAAAAACCAAAACGAAAGAAACACTCTCGCAACTGATTCCTTTATTGGGTGTTTTATGCCCTTTTTTTTAACATTTTGATAATGGGGTGAAGTAACCTATATATACAATCTTCAACGTTATGGGTTATTAGAATTGACTTCGGGAGTAATAAATATAATTACCCGAATTCGTTCGCATATCCGCGCGGTCAAGGAGGTTGTGAGATGATGTGGAAAAGCAATGTATGGATTTTGTTAGTGTGTGTAGTATTTGGCGTCAGCATTCTGGCGACAGCAGGTTTATCACTGGCTGATGGAGTAAATCAGCAGGTGAGCCTGGATGTACCGGTGAACAGCAGCCTCAGCGCGTCTGGACAGAAAGATTACTTCTACTTCACCCTGGGAACGGGCTATACCTCGCTTACCACTCAAACATACAATACGGGAACCGGATATGATTTCGACCTCTACATAAAAAGAGGGGCCTATCCGACGACCAGCAGTTACGATGCGCGCGGTTATACCAACTCTGCTTCCGAAACCATAACCCTCACCAATCCAGTATCCGGAACGTACTATGTTATGGCGAACTCTTACAGCGGCAGCGGATCTTACACATTCAAGGCCACCGCGGCGGGTGGAACCTCTGTAGTGACGGTTCCGAATTACTCCGGCACCTGGTCCTCTTACCAGTCACTAAGTGCCACTGGCGACAAGAAATATTTCTCGATAGCCATACCATCTGGTGGCTTGTCTCTCACCATAGACTCCGAGGGACCTGCAAGCCCGGGTGACTTTGACCTCTATGTCAAGCTTGGCGCGCTTCCGACCACCAGCACCTATGACGGCAGAGGCTATACATCCTCTTCAAATGAAAAGGTTGTGCTCAGCAGCCCTGCCTCTGGTACATATTACATAATGGTAAATTCATATAGCGGCAGCGGAAATGCCAGGGTCAAGGCCACTCTCGCCGGTGTTGACGCCACGCCTCCCACCATATCGGGTCTGGCGGTCACTTCAATAACATCAAGCGGCGCTACTATAACATGGACAACCAATGAACCTGCGACCAGCATCGTAGAATATGGCACCACCACGAGTTACGGGACAACTGCCAGTAGTACGACGCTCAAGACCAGCCACAGCATTGCCTTAACTAGCTTGGCTGCCAACACGAAGTATTATTACAGGGTCAAATCAGCAGATCTGGCAAACAATGTTGCCACGAGCACTGGCAACAGCTTTACCACCCTGAGCGCGGCAGACACCACTCCTCCGACCATATCCAGCGTTGCAATTTCTTCAATTACCATCAACGGTGCCATGGTAACATGGACCACCAATGAGGCCAGCAGTTCCGTCGTTGAGTATGGTACCACCACTTCATATGGTTCCACTGCAACCGGAACCAATGGTGTTACGAGCCACAGCGTTGCCCTTTCCAGCCTGACTGCCAATACCAAGTATTATTACAGGGTGAAATCAACCGATGCGGCAGGTAACACGGCAACCAGCGCGGGCAGCAGTTTCACAACCCTCGCGGATGCCTCTGGACCTATCGCCATTACACTTGATGGTTCTGGGGCGGCCAGCAGCGTCAGTGCCACCGGGGACAAGAAATACTTCAGTGTTGCTGTGCCCACCGGCAAGGCCACTCTAAAGGTGGAAACGTACAACCCCAGCGGCGGATATGACCTTGACCTGTATGTGAAACTCGGTGCGTTGCCCACCTCGAGCAGTTATGACGGCAGGGGTTACACATCTTCCTCCAGTGAAGTCATAACCATTAACAATCCATCTGCCGGCACCTATTATATCATGGCTTATTCCTACAGCGGCGGCGGTACGTTCTCCGTCAAGGCAACGAGCACATCCAGCACTCCGACTGACATAACACCTCCGACCATTTCCAGCATGGCCGTTTCATCCATAACCGACACCGGTGCCACGGTTACGTGGACCACCAACGAAGCTGCGACGAGTGTTGTGGAGTACGGCACCACCACGAGTTACGGTTTGACTGCGAGCGGTTCAACATATGTAACGAGCCACAATCGACCGCTTACCGGACTTGCAGCCAACACTAAGTATTATTACAGGGTCAAGTCGGCCGATGCTGCCGGCAATATGGCAACTGGCACGGGCAATAGCTTCACAACCACCGGCTCATCCTCTTCCTCAACTCTGACGCTTGACGGCTCTGGTATTGCCAGCAGCGTGAGCGCAACTGCCGACAAAAAATACTTCACCGTGGCAGTACCCGCAGGCAAGGCCACCCTCAAGGTGGAGACATACAACACCGGCAGCGGGTACGACATTGATTTGTACGTTAAATTTGGCTCACAGCCGACCACCAGCACTTACGACGGCAGGGGCTATACATCCTCCTCCAACGAGGTTGTCACCATCACCAATCCCTCCGCTGGAACTTACCACATAATGGTACTATCATACAGCGGTAGTGGTGCATTTTCGGTAAAGGCATCAAGCACTGATGGCGGTGTTGTTACAGGCGATAAACTCGCCCTTGTGATTGGCATATCCGACTACAAGACCATAAACGACCTCTCCTATGCTCACAAAGACGCCCAGGAATGGGGCACATATCTCCAGGGCAAGGGGTACGCAGTGACCAGTCTTCTTAACAGCCAGGCAAGCGAGGCCGCCATTTACAGTGCAGTGGACAACATCGTAGCCAATGCCGTGGCTGGCACAAAGGTTGTAATCACTTTCAGCGGGCACGGAGGCCATCAATCCGAGGCCGGATACAGTGCCAGTGCCGGCACTTCATATGACGGTCAGAAAGACGGCCACCCGGCCCAATGGTTTGCTTGGGACGCTAGCGGATACGGTGCGGGTTGCATCCTAGATAATGTATTCTCATATCGCCTGAGAAATCTGGCCAGCGTGGAGGTTTTCGTATTCATGGATGAGTGCAGGAGCGGAGGCATGGACGAGGTAGCATACCGCTACACTGGCAGCGGATATGATGCAAACTGCGGCCGGTACGTTGCACAGGGCTGTGGCTGGAACGAATATACGTATGATGCCAGCCAGTACGGCCTGGGTGCCTGGACATACTGGTACCTCAAGTGGGCCATAGAGAGCCAGGGTTCCACCACCATGGAATCGGCATTCTCCATCGCAGCACCAAAATACACAAGCGAGTACAGTGATTCCCACCCGGAACAAGTTGACAATTACCCGGGATCTTACACACTGTGATGGTGGTAGGATGAGAAAGACTGTTATCGTTGCAGTGATGTCCTCACTTGTAGTCATAGCCCTGCTTTCAATGGCTGCATTTCCTGCAACAACAGCATTGCAAAAATCATCTTCTCTGGAAACAGCACCTTTAGACTCAGGGGTCACGGGTGAACCATATATTCCAAGCGTCCAGAATCCTGATGCCAGAACACTTGGTGAGTCCACATCGATTTCTGTCCAGCAGGAAACCAATCCGGGATTGCGTTCGGCAGCGTATCCTGCTTCGGAAGATATAAGTTTCAGGCCACATCCAATTCCCCAGCGTGAATCCATGTCAGGAACACGCTCAACCCGCGCCCCCGAGGATTCCTACATATTCTACGATGATTTCGAATCCGGCACCGACGGATGGACCATAGCCGACCTGAACTCGGCCTCCGGATACGATTATTGGGCTGCGACCGCGGACAGGCCGGGTTACGGGGATTACAGCCTCTACTGTGCCGGCGTCGGGGCGGTGGCTGGCCAGCAGCATACCATATTCTACGACACCGCTGAATACCCCATCGGCTATTTCTGGGGGACTGGCGACGCAGACCCTGCCGATGTGCCAGCCTCATGGGCCAGAAGCTCCAACAAGACATATTCCGGCAACTACAGCTACCATGTCGCCGGAACGAGTCCCGGAACCGGAACGAACACGCTCTTCGCAGATGCCCTGGAATCCGGCGCTACTGGCTGGACACATGGCATATACACCGGGACCGCTGACAGCTGGGCCCTCGGCAACCCTACAGTGGGACCTGCACCCCGCTCCGGTACGAACTGCTGGGGCACGAACCTGGCTGGCAACTATGCTGACAGCGAGGATTCATTCCTAAAATTACCGGTTTTAGATGCTCGGGGATACTCTACCCTCTCCCTCAATTATTATCAATATACCGATTTCGAGGGAACGGCGAGCAATTGGGACGGCGGCATAATCGAGAACAGGACCGGCGGGAACTGGTATCATGTGAATACACCGTCGACCAACCCTTCACCGTATTACGACGCGGCACTGAGCACCAGCTACGGGAATCCTCTGGGCGGTTACGCAGCATACTGCTACGACAATCTTGCGTGGAGGAATATAATTGCCAACCTGAACCCATGCGCGGGAAAGAATAATGTCGGGATAAGGTTCGGCCTCGGGACTGACGATTCGGGGGGCGCCCCCGGTTGGTACATTGACGATGTGAGGGCGACAGGAACAGGCCCGCAGTATCGTAGCAGCATGAGTTCCTACATGATAACAACGCTTGATCTCACAGCCAACACTGGCTGTGAGTTGACATTCCAGCAATGGCTTGCATTGGAGGATTTCTATGACCTTGCCTATGTGAAAGTATCCACAACTCCTCCAACCACGGTTGACGGGCCGGAATGGACGACCCTGGCAACATATGGGAACACTGCCGATGCGGGAATCAGGGACAACGGCTACGACCCGAACGATTACGATGCGAATGCCTGCAAGTGGGAGGCGAAAACATTATCCCTCTCCGCCTACGATGGTTCAGAGATATACCTCATGTTCCTCATGGAGAGCGACGGTAGCGTCGCCAGGGAGGGCTGGTACATCGACGAGATAAAGGTCACAGGCTACGGAAAGTCCTATGACAACTACATGGATACCTACGCCGACACAACCGTCGACCTGACAGGCTACACGAACGCATACCTCAGTTTCATCTACTGGATGGATGCAGAGGATTATTACGATGTTTTCAATGTATCAGTCAAGCGCTCCACGGACACAGCATGGACACCGATTCTGATACTCAATGACGGCGATGATGAGTGGCAGTATGACGGTGAGGACCCGGACATCATGGCGCGAACATGGTGGTACACCGGCCATCTCTCGCTGGACGGGTTCTGCGGTGCCTCCTCTGTGACAATCCGCTTCTGGTTCAATAGCGATTACAGCATGACCCGGGAGGGCATGTACATAGACGAGGTAGAGGTAGCCTCCATCTTCTTCTTCGACGACATGGAATCCGGCCTGAACGGTTGGACGACAACAAGCCCGGTGCAGCCCAACTGGCACCAGGTGAACAATGATTACTACTCATACGACACCAGTTGGTGGTGCGGCTCCGACGTCTCGGGCCAATACGGCGGCTCCATGGACGAATATCTCATGCATTCGTTCGACCTAAGGACCGCGGAGGCAGCCAGGCTCCGGTTCCTGCTCACCGGGCACGCATATGCCAGTGACTACCTATTCATAGGCATAACCATGGACGAAGGGGAAAATTGGGACTATTATGGCGGACTTACAGGCAGCTATTCTGGGTGGTGGCAATTCGAAATTGATCTCACTCCCTATCTGCACAAGGAAGCTATTGTGGCTTTCAACCTTTACACAAACAAGACACAAAATTCCACGGGATTCTGGATTGACGATGTCACAATATACGGCACCAGAGACAGAACATCCCCTGGCCAAGTTGCAGGCCTTCAAGTGGTATCTGGAGTTGAGGGAGAGAGCCTTGCCCTCGTATGGGATGCGAACATCGAAATTGACCTTTGCCAGTACCTTGTCTATCGTGCCCTGGTTCCCGGAGGCCCTTATGAGCACGTGGCCAACGCCACCACAAACTCCTACCTGGATCAAGGACTTACCAGGGATACCACATATTACTATATTGTTACGGCCATGGATTTTGCAGGCAACGAGGGTCCAAGTTCCATAGAAGCGTGGTGTACCACTGTTGATACAATGCCCCCGGCCCCGGTTCAGGACGTCGAGGCGACCGATCTCCAACAGGGAGGAATCGTGAATGTCTCCTGGCTACCCAATAGCGAAAATGACCTGGCAGGGTACAAACTTTATTACAGTACTGGGAATTTCACCGATACGGCAGAGGCCACATACTATCCCCTCTCTCCCGAGGACGATGCTGGAGCAACATATTGGGAAATATACGGTCTGGAGAATTATATCCTGTACCACTTTGCCGTCACTGCCATCGATAAAAGCGGCAACGAGAACAACACAATCGAAAAGACTGCTATAGCCATACCCACTGATCAATTACCTCCATTTATCTCTATAACTTATCCAGCAAATTCCTCCACGGTAAGTGGAACGGTCAATATAACAGTGGAGGCAGGAGACTCCAGTGGCATAACGGGCGTCAGGATTTACATTAACAAGGGCGATCCGGTAGAGGCAACTTATGACCATTTCCTCAGAAAATGGGTATATCAATGGGACAGCACAACCGTACCGGACGGTGAGGTAATCATAGAGGCAGAGGCCTCAGATATTTACAACAACACTGCAATGGATACCGTAACCGTCACAAAAGAGACTGTCGAAGCACCCTATCTCATCGATCTGTCTAGTTACGCAGGTGACAGTTGGGCATTCATATCTTTTCCCATAGCCATCAGTGGCAATATTCAGGACATACTGAACGACACGGTTTACGGCGATGGAAACACAACATGGAGCGTTGCCAAGTGGTATGATGGCGTAACCAAGACCTGGAAGACCTACAGGCATGGCAGCACAACCAACACCCTCTTTACCATCGACAACCAGATGGGCGTTTGGATTAAGCTCACTGCCAATGGCGGGGACAAGATGTTGACCACCGGCATCATGGGCTACTACCCAACTGAGGAAGTGCAGATTCAACTATACACAGGATGGAATATGGTGGGGTATCCGTCCATATTGCCGGAGCTGGCCTTGGATGCTCTTCAAGGCACAAGTGCGGATATGGTGTCAGTGTATCAATCAACATCCCCGTGGATACAGGACTTCAGCGATCTCTCCTCAGTGACCATGTCTCCGGGCAATGCTTACTGGGTGCATGTGACATCGGATTGCACATGGACAATGTCAAATTCTGTGCAGCCACCCAATGATTTGATGAGCGAGGATGCCGAACCCCAATCCGAAACCCGTGGAACCGAATATGCAATAGACCATATTCTGCCGACGTCCGATGCCGCGGCCATAATCCGCCATGCGACCGATGCGGGTGAAACTGTCATGAACCCCACGGCCTTCATGCTGCACTGGCTCGTGCTGATTGTCACGGTGGTCGCATTCTCCGCGCTGGTGGTGTGGAAGGCCAGGTGGCGCGAACCTTAACTTTCGATGTGAGCATTCAGCGAAACGATTGTAGATTGTAGATTGACGATTGTAGATTTACGACGGATTGACGGCGTTGCATATTCCTGCAAATATCTAAAATCTAAAATCTAAAATACGGATGGGCGTATTCCTGCAAATATCTAAAATCTAAAATCTAAAATTTCAGAAGACTGAACTCTTACCTTTCGATGTAATATATTTAACACATGAGTTGTTTCGGATGTCGATGAACTTCGACCACACCAAGGAACAGCTCATGGTCCGCAACATGGTCAGGGCCTTTGCCGAGAAGGAAATTAAACCCGTAGCCCAGGAACTGGATGCCAGCGGTGAGTTCCCCTGGGAGATAATTCGCAAGATGGGCTCGCTCAACCTCATGGGCATGACCGTCCCGCAGGAATGGAGCGGCGCGGGTATAGATGACATCTCCTACATGATGGCCATCGAGGAGATTGCCAAAGTTTGCGGTTCCACCAGCGTTATCATGGCGGTTCATAATTCAGTCTGTTGCTACCCAATATATAAATTTGGCACTGATGCCCAGAAAGAGCAATTTCTACGCCCACTGGCCAAAGGCCAGAAGCTGGGCGGTTTTGCCCTCACCGAACCGGGGGCTGGTTCGGATGCAGGTGCTGTGAGGACATCGGCCGTTCTTAATGGAGATGAATATGTACTGAATGGCAACAAGATTTTCATCACCTCTGGCTCGGAGGCTGACATCCTTGTTGTGATAGTATCCACCGATCTCTCCAAGGGCACAAAGGGACTCAGTGCATTAATTGTGGAAAAAGGAACCCCCGGTTTCACTTACGGGTCCATTGAGGATAAAATGGGAGTAAGGGCCTCGGCCACCACGGAATTGGTTTTTGAGAATTGCAGAATTTCAAAGGAAAACTTGCTGGGTGAAGAAGGCAGGGGTTTCAATTTAGGAATGGCGACGCTGGATGCCAGCAGAATGGGTATCGCCGCACAGGCCGTTGGCATAGCCCAGGGCGCACTGAACGAGGCCGTGAAATACGCCAAGGAGAGAGAACAGTTCGGCCGCCCCATCGGCAAATTCCAGGCCATACAGTGGATGTTGGCCGAGATGGCCACCAAAGTCTCTGCGGCGCGGTTCCTGGTACACAGGGCAGCCTGGCTGAAGGACTCCGGGAAGAATTTCACCAAGGAAAGCGCCATGGCCAAATTATACGCTTCCAGGATTGCCAGGGAAGTGACGAACGACGCCGTTCAGATACACGGCGGCTACGGATACACCAAGGATTACGCCGTGGAACGTTTCTATCGCGAGGCAAAGATAACCGAGATTTACGAGGGAACCAGCGAAGTTCAACGTATGGTCATCGCAAGGGAAGCACTGCGCTGATTTTTCCGTGCGAACGGACCTCGAATAATTTTAAATCCTATCCCCATATTGGCGGTATCATGGCAAAGATATTCATCGGGGTCGCATGGCCCTACGCCAACGGCCCCATTCACGCGGGTCACATGGCAGGCTGCAACCTGCCGCCGGACATATTCCGTAAATTCCACATCATGAGAGGAAATGAAGTTCTCATGGTGTCTGGCAGCGACATGCACGGTACGCCGGTAACCGTGAAAGCGGAGAAAGAGGGCATGGAACCGGGAGAACTGGCCCAGAAATATCACCTGATGAATGTCAAGGCCTTCAAGGACTTCGGAGTGGAGTTCGACGAGTACCACAGCACGGACGACGCGACACATATCGAAACCGTCCAGAAACTTTTCCTGAGGCTTCACGAGAACGGCTTCCTCTACGAGAAGGAGATGGAACTGCCCTACTGTTCGAAATGCGATCGGACTCTGCCGGACCGTTATGTGGAAGGGGAATGCCCGTTCTGCCATTTCCAGAATGCGAGAGGTGACCAGTGCGAGGAATGCGGCAAGCTCATGGACCCGGACATGCTCATCGGACTCAGGTGCATCACCTGCGGAACCACGCCGGAATTCGTCAAGCGCACGCATTTCTTCTTCAAGCTCAGCGCACAGGAAGAGCCTCTAAAAAAATGGATGTCTGATAAGGATTACTGGCGGACTCATGTTCTCAATTTCTCCAGGATGTATCTCGAGAACGGGCTGAAGGACCGCCCGGTTACCAGAGATACAACCTACGGCATCAAAATCCCGCTTCCGGGGCATGATGACAAAAGGATTTATGTCTGGTTCGAGGCCTTCATGGGCTATTATACCATGGCGGTGAAATGGGCCGCCGGCGACCAGAAAAAATTGGACAGTTTCTGGAAGAATCCCGAATGCAGGCATTATTACTTCCTGGGCAAGGACAATGTTCCGTTCCACACAATATTCTGGCCGGCGGTAATAAAATCCCTGGATTGGGGCCTCAATTTGCCTTATGACGTGCCGGCAAACGCTTTCCTCAAATTCGGGGGCCAGCAGTTCTCCAAGTCCCGCGGCGTTTCCGTGGATATCAAGGACATCGTTGCGAAGTATGACCCGGACGCCATGCGCTATTACATGTCCACAACCATGCCCGAGAGCCGGGACACGGACTTCACCTGGGAGGATTTCATCACCAGGAACAACAGCGAGCTGGTGGCCACATACGGTAACTTTGTTCACAGGGGACTGAGCTTCACCCGGAAGAACTTCGGCCGAATACCCGAGCCAAAATCTCCGGGCAACGAAGAGAAAGAGGTCGAGGCCAGGATTGCGCAGGCCAATCATGATGCTGCTGAATACCTGGAGAAGTGCGAGTTCAAGAACGGCATCAAGGTTCTCATGGAACTGGCGCGGTTCGGAAACCAGTACATAGACACGAAAGCGCCCTGGAGCCAGATAAAACAGGACAGGGACGCCTGCGGAACGACGCTTTACTATTCTCTGTGGATTTCACGGGCCCTGGCCGTCATGATGGCGCCCTACCTGCCTTTCTCGTCCCAGAAACTGTGGGAATCGCTGGGCGAGGACGGGAAGGTACTGGCTGCTTCGTGGGAGGATGCATTGAAGCAACCGAAAGTGGGCTTTGAACTTTCCGAACCGGTACCGCTTTTCAAGAGGCTGGATACGCTGGAACCGGTTAAGGTCACTGAACCAGCAAAGGAGGAAAATAACATGATATCATCGGGATTGGACAAGCTAGATTTAAGAGTGGCCGAAGTAAAAACAGCCGGTGACCACCCCAATGCGGATAAATTGCTGGTCCTTACTGTGGACGTGGGCGACGGCGTCCGCCAGCTATGCGCAGGCCTGAAGAAGCATTACACTGTGGAGGAATTCATCGGCAAGAAAATTATAGTAATGTGCAACCTCCTGCCCGCAAAGCTCAGGGGCATCATGTCGGAAGGCATGTTACTTGCAGCCAGCGAGGGGGAGGTCGTGAGCCTTCTCGCGCCCCCCCAGGATGCAAAGCCGGGGGACAGGATTGACGGTACGTCCGCCGCACCGCAGATGACCATCAATGATTTCGCCACTTTCCAGCTCCAGATAGGCCAGGACAGGAACGCGGAGTACGTATCACCTGACGGCCAGCATCATCCTTTCAAGGTCAGTGGAACAAGTGTGGGCACTGACAAGAACGTCGGGCCCGGGTCGAAGATAAAATGAAGCTAGATATGCATCTTCATTCCAATTATTCGACCGACGGAAAAGCCGCACCCAGACAGATTCTGAAGGAGGCCAGGAAACTGGGGCTCGACGGACTGTGCATCACCGACCACAACACCCTGAAGGGCAATGCCGAGGTGAGAAAGATAGCAGCCGAGTTCGGCATAATAGTGCTCAGGGGCATGGAAATCACCTCTACCGACGGCCATATCCTGGCCATCGGAATCGGGGAAGAAGTACCGAGGGACCTGAGCGCCGAAGAAACACTGGAAAATATCCGTGCCCAGGGCGGAATGGCCGTCATACCCCACCCCTACAGAAACTGGTCGGGCCTCGGCTGGGAATGCGTCAGAAAAATAAAGCCTGATGCCATTGAAGTTCTCAATTCCCATTCCACGAAAAGGGAAAATGCCATGGCAGGGAAACTGTGCTGGGAGATGGGGCTGCCCATGACCGCCGGCAGCGACTCCCATGAACTGGAGTCAATTGGCAGGGCATACATTTCAATCCCAGACGCGACCGACGAAGATGGGGTCCTGAAGGCCATACGTTCCGGGGAGGCAAAGGCGAGGGGCCGTAGCCGAAATCTCATTGGAACACTTAAGGATCGGACGCTCACCGTGACCCAGTGGATGGGGCGCGGGTTCAAGAAAATGTAAACTACCAGACCCTAAAGACTGGCATTAATGTCCACATTCGCAAATATGTGATTCGGGACTGGAAGTTCACACAATAAGTTGCATACCTAATCAATCGAAGCAACATAATCTTCGATTTACTTTGATTATATAAGCACGGCATGCAACGGTCTTTCTCGTTTATTATAGAAAATTAATCGGAACAGGCGCTCACGAGAGTGCTTTCTCGAACTTCTGTACGGACGTGTTAAGAATCTCGATGAGCTTGTCGTCGGAATCGGCCAGGCTGGCCTTGAGAACAAGTACCGCTTTCGGGCTGACAACGCCCATGGCCACCTTGGAATGTTCCAGAAGAATGGTGACGATTTTGAGCTTTTCCTTGAGTTCGGATGTGGAAGTCTCGGCAGCACCGAGCATGATGGCGGACATTGCAACGAAGGTTTCCGCGTGGGCGCCCTTGGGAACCTTTCCCGCAATATGCATGCCGCTTCTGGACACCAGTATTGCATCTGTAACGCCCCCGGACGATTTAATCTCATCCAGTATTTCCTCAAGAGCTGCGATGTTTGCCATGTTTATTTCCCTAATTCAATGTAAGGAACTCAATCCCTCGCTAACTTGAGGTAAAGCCCCACACATTGAAATAGTTTTTCCCCGAAAATCTTATCGCCATCAAAATGAGTTCATCGCCCTGACAGGATTCCGATGGGGCGGTTCATTCCGCAGTAAGTATTCAGTGAAATGAAGCAATAACGATTGTAGATTTTAGATTTTCGATTGTAGATTTACGGACTTATTGACTGGCTGAAGTGAATAGTGATAAGTGAAAAATGAAAAACGAAGTATTTTTGTCCTTGAGAGCCGATT
>VMTD01000051.1 GCA_013791785.1 Methanobacteriota archaeon | reverse complement strand
TCACTATTAATTTCGGCCAGTCAATCCGTCGTAAATCTACAATCTACAATCCCTAAATCGAAAATCGTTATACATCTACAATCTACAATCCCCAAATCTACAATCGCCAATCCGTCGTAAATCTACAATCTACAATCCCAAAATCGAAAATCGTTATACATCTACAATCGTCAATCCGTAACTTACGCGCCCTTTTTGGCCAGTTTCAGGAAAGCGAACAGAAGTGCTTGCATGTATTTTCCGCTGTTTTTCAGGGCGGAAACGTCTCCGTTCCAGTCCTTGAGCTGCATCTGGTCTTCCTTTTCCATGAGACTGATGACCTTACCGGTTATCTTCTCGCTCCAGGGGTCCACAGAACCCTCGGCGACAATGATGACAACTGTGAATCTTCCGCTCTGAACAAGGACGTTGCGACTCTGGCCGGGTATCACGTTCAACTTCTGGGGAACATACTTGGGTGAACGGAGGAAATCACGACCGGTCTTCAGGTCGGCGAACAGTTCCTTCTGCTGCTCCTTGGAAACCACGCGATTGGTATGATGGGATATGAATTTACCGTCCCGGTAGAGCAAGAATATGTCCTTCACCACCATGGGCATGCGGGCCCGGGGGGCCTCTTTGACCGTCTCGGGCTGCGCAGAAATTATCTGGGCCTTCACGCCTTCCTCGGCATAGGCCTCCTTGTAGTCTCTTTTCAAATTGTAAAATTCGTTTTCTATCGTTTCCTGATCCTGGGAATTCTGGAGCATGGCCTTCAGGGTCTCGACCCGGGGTTTCATGATCGGCAAGACCATCTTGTTGAGCGCGGATATTATCTCGGTTGACCTGCTTTTGAATTTAACGGCCTCGAAATGTTTCGCGGCCTCTTCGTATTTCAGCGGGTCTGCCAGAAGCTGATTCAGTGCCTCGACATCGGATTCCAGATCCTCCGGTTTCATCCCGGAGAGAGCATCCTTGATTTTTCCGTTGGACTCAACACCGGCCTCGAAAGTTTTCAGCGCGTCCTTGAGTTGCGATGAGGAAGCGGTTTCCAGAAGTGCTTCCAGACCGGATACGTCATGACCGTCAGCGGCATATTTGGCTATCTGGGTCTTGATCTTCTTGTGGGATTTCTTTTCCTTCTTGCCGGAAGATTCGTCTTTTTTATCACCCAAAACTTCGGAAACTGCATCTGTCAGTACCGGCTCCTTCTTTTCCTCAGGGGTGGAAATTTCTTCGGTTACCGGGGCGGCTTCCTGATTCTCAAACTGGGTCTGCTCGGTCTGAGGGGGTTCTTCGGTCTGAACACCGCTCGGTCTGTTCTTCTTCTTGCCGCCTTTCTTCCTGGCCATCCCTATGCCTCCAATTCACAATGACGCAAGCGCAAAAACGCTCACTGGCTTATGACTTCGAACTTTCCATTCTCGAATATCAGCGGCATGTATTGCCTGGTGTGATGGGTCTTCCTCATCTTCACAACACCCAGATAGAGGTTTGCACCCCTGTCTGTCTGCTCCACTTTGAGATGGATAATCCCATCTGAAAGGAAGTCCTCAATACCATAGAGACCGTAAACTTGGCGGTCTGTTGGCATCTCCGAGATTAGGAACGTTGTAACACCCAAATCGCGTATCTGTTCGAAGAACTGGAATAGTTCCCCGCGGGGATTCTTGAATGTGGTAAGCGCGTAAACAGCAGCCAGGGAATCCAGTACCAGCGCTTCGCAGCCGAATTTTTGTTTGTAATTCCTCAAGACGCCTATAATGGACTTGAGCCAGTCCACGTTCTGGGGTTTGGTCTTGTCAATGGTTATGTCCTTCCTGACCCTTGCCAGGTCGACGATTACCAGGTCATCAAGGCCCCTGGATGGCAGACCGAGCTTCTCAACATGGTCAAGAATGCTCTGTTTGCTCTGTTCCAGCGTGAGGTATATTGACCTCAATCCGTTCTTCTTGCAACCGTTGTATATGATGCTGTAACCTACGGTGGACTTCATTGTCCCAGCCTGGCCGCACAGCAGCACTATGTAATTCTTCGGCACTCCTCCCTCAAGTATTTCATCCAGCCCAATGATGTGGGTCGGAACCCTTGAGTCACTGCCACCCTCTTGCGCGGGGGCATTTGCGTTATCTTCTCCATTCATACAAATCCCAGTCCTTTTAGGTTTTTCAATGATTTTGCAATCAAGAGATATAGAACAGCTATATATAGTTTTTAGGGGGAATTTGAAACATATAAATTAAAGCATGACCCATATTACAAAAAGATGCCAAAATAATTAGATTATAGAATATAACGATAGGTAATTATATATACTACAGCAAATATTTGATGACTTAACTTCAAAACAGATAAATGAGTGAAAATAGGTCTTTCCAGACTTTGGAAGGATAGGAATAACAGGAGAGGAAAAATATGAAGACAATAAAATTAATGGCAGCATTGATTATCGGAATGATGATCGTGTCCAGTATGCCCCTCTTCGCCACAGCACAGACAACGACCGACACGCTCGTTATAGCGCTCCAGAGCGACATGAAGGACATGAACCCCTGGAACCCTGACACGAACGATGTCTGGAAAAATTTCCAGATCGGGTGGAATTTCGAGGGCCTCATGGCTTACAACCCTGATTTCGAGCTCTACCCTGTGCTTGCAGCGGAGAAGGCAACCGGACCGAACGGTGCCGACGTGTTCATTGACGCGTCAGGACTGAACATAACCGTCAAAATCAGGCAGGGCGTAACCTTTACAGACGGAAAGCCCATGACCTCCAAGGACGTTGTGTTCTCCTACCAGACACTGGGTTGGGGACTTTTCCAGACCCAGGTTCTCGGACCGCTGTACTGGGATGACGGCACGACCTTCACCAAGTACAATGGCGGTACGTCACACATCGGTGTCGAGGCAAACGGCACGTACGCCGTGGACTTCCACCTGGCCCAGCCATATGCAATGTTCTGGTACCTGACAATGGCGGTACCCATCAGCCCGTGGCACATCTGGCAGAACCACAGTATAGCCCTTGTACCGGCAGACTACCCGAGCTACGACGTGACAGGCGAGACCGGCTGGGTATACAGCTACGGTTCCGCAGTCACCGAGATAGATGCCTGCATTGGAACCGGCCCGATGAAATTGCAATCATGGGTGAAGGAGCAGGGCACCATAATCAAGCCCTACGAGGGATACTGGGGAAAGAACATGACCACCTCATGGAAGGGCGTCGAATACCCGAACTACCCGAAATACGTGAAGGAAATGAGGTTCAAGATATACACTCAGCTCGACGTGGCAATACTGGCTCTGCAGAATGGTGAAGTTCACCACCTGCCATGGTCTCTTACCCCGGGTTACTACAACCAGCTCAAGACCGACCCGAAGATAGGCATCGAGACCAACAAGGACCAGGGCCTCTTCTACATGTCATTCAACATGAGAAAGAGCGGAATTTCCGATGTGAACTTCAGAAGGGCCATAGCCTACTGCGTTGACAAGCAATACATCGTTGACAGGCTCATGGGCGGTTACGGTATCAAGGGAACCGTTCCCATGTCCGTCACCAACACCTTCTACGTGAACACAACGGTTCCGGCCTGGATACAGGGCGGAAACCTGGATGCGGCCGAGGCGCTTCTTGACGCGAACGGCTACACAGACAAGGACGGAGACGGCTGGAGGGACATGCCGGACGGTTCACCGATTAAATTCAACATCCTGACACCGCCGAAGGACTACGACCCGATAAGGGCTGACAGCGGTATCATGATCGAAAAGAACCTGAAATCAATCAAACTGAACATCGCGGCTGTGCCCACAAGTTTCGACACCATTGTCAGTGCGGCATACGTTTCGCTGGACTTTGACATGTACATCCTGGGTTGGTCCGTGGGCTCGTTCCCCGAATCATACCTCAGGGACTTCTTCCACAGCGAATCCGATGTGGCAATCAACCCGGCGGGTTCAAATGCCGCCGGTTACCACAATGCAACCATGGATGCCATGATTGACGAGATGGAAACCACCATGGACACCGATGACAGAGCCCAGCTTGTCAAAGACATCTGCGGTGCCACCATGATGGATGTAGCCTACGACACACTTTACTACAGGACCAACATCGAGGCCTACAGGAAGGACATTTGGACTGGCTGGATTCCGGCTTTCGGAAGCATATACAACGGTTTCTCCATATACAACCTGGCACCCCCGGGAACAGAGGGCGGTGACACAGGCGAAGGCGGAGGCGAGGATATCGACCCAACCGACCCCGGATACTCAGGCGGAACCTCTGCAGACAGGGTCGCGTTCAACGGCACACTGCCCATCAACGCAGTCATGAGCATGCCCGACAAGGTCTCAACTGACTCCCAGTTCACCGTAACGGTGACTGCACAGGAGAAGTTCTACGATCCGACAACCGGTATTACCGATACATTCGTTTGTGAAGGAGCAAATGTGTTCTTCCAGACAAGCCATGACCAGTTTGCCAACGTGACGACCGATGCCAACGGAAAGGCCGCGTTCACACCAACCGTTAACTGGGCCGACTGGGGCAGCATAGACGTCTATGCCAATGTCTCCAAGGGAGAATACTGGTACAACCTCGATGACAGCATTGAGGTGATATTCCTGCCCGACACAGCCAAGCTCACGCTTGCAGCTGAGCACGCAGTAATCGCGCCCGGCGGAACCACGAATGTCACGGCAAAGGTCGTTGACATAAACGGCAACCCCAGGGCAGGTGTAAAGATCACGGTCGATGAGAACCTGATGTTCGGAGCCCCGGACGTCAACAACAAGACCACCAACGCAGCCGGAGAGGCCATATTCGTTTACACCGCACCGCTGACAACCATGCTTCCCAACACCAACAGGTACGAGCAGTTCAAGGCCACAATATCCGTGCCAAATACCATCATACCTGATAGCCAGGCAACATCCACGGTCATAGCAATATCCAACGATGTTAAGGACTGGTACTCTATCGATATTACCGGTGTCACCGATTACGTGATAACCGGCAACGCATCTGGAACACTGCCAATGACAACAGATGTCACGGTAACAGTACTGGACCAGGACGGAGCACCGGTTGATGCCGCAGAACTCACCATAGAGGTCGACAACACGATAGCAACCCCGGACGCACTGACAAAGAACACAAACGTCGGCGGACAGGCCGTGTTCACACTTACCGCCGTGGACCTTGGCAACTCGACCGAGAGCACGATGGTGAGGGTCTTCAACTACACCAGAGCCTACGCCACCGAGGACACTTTCCTGCTCTGCAATGCCAACGAATCCAGCACCATGACCGCATACGCAGCAGACATTGACTTCGAGGACATGGTTGACCACCAGGGAACAGCCACCATAACAGCGACAGTCTGGAACCAGACCGGCGCTCTGGCAGTCGGTGTTCCGTGCCAGTTCTTCATACCGCTTACGCCCGAGGGGCCGGCCGGTGTGTTCGACGGCGGAGACAGCTACGAGTTCTTCGAGTACGGAGATGCAATGGACTTCGGCTGGTGGGCCGGTTACCTCGGTAGCTGGCTCGGCGACAATGCGACCGTCACGGACGGAGCAGGTCAGCTGGTCGGAACCATAACCACACCGAGCTTCATCGCAGACAGCGTCATACCGGTGGAATTCGGTATCGGAGGTTACGGAATCACGGATGCGTTCAACTTCACCGTCAATCAGTGGTGGATGGAGGACTACGGAGCAGATAACTGGGTTGCACCGTTCACTGACGGAGAAGACGGAAACTACTACCTGAGACCGGCAGACTTCACCATATCTGACGCCGGAATACTCTGGAGAGCGCCTGTCGCATCTCTCGCCAGCGTTGAACTGGACTCAGCCATACTGTCAATGGACGACCCGGTAGGTGTAATAACAATGACCTTCCAGGACATTGACGGAGAACTCGCCGCGACCGAAGTCCAGATTTTGGAGGGAACCGCAAAACCGGTATCACTCGACAAGAGGGACACAAATTCCGATGGCGTGATGAAATACTCCTACGACGCATCTGCCAACGCTGACTTCGACGCAGGAATCGGCTTCACCGCAATGGTGACTGAGTCCGATTACTCGCAGTTCCCCTTCAACTTCTACCTGCCATACGTGGCAAGGGGAGCTGAAGCACAGGACCTGATAATCGATGCCAGCACAAGCACACCGACAGTTGAATACGGCGACATGGTCACAATAGATGCGACCGTGACCGACGAGTTCGGCAACCTCATGAAAGACGCTTCGGTCTTCGTGGGCGGGGCAAGGGTCATGACCGACGTCAACGGAACAATCTCAACCGAGATTGCTGTTCCGTCCGTCGAGGGCATCCAGTCGGTGCCGATAGTGGCAACCAAGTCCGGATACATCGCGTCATTCCAGACAGTCGACTACCTTGTGTTCGACAACGAACTCTTCCTGATGGTGGAGTACTGGAACCTGAGCGGACCCACCGTCGCACCTCTGGAGAACGTGACCTTCGACATCGGATACACTGCAAAGAACAACGGCACCGTGGACGGATGGACCACCTTCGAATTCGTGGTGGACAACGTGACAGTTGAATCAGTTTGGATCGAACTGGACGCAGGACAGACAAAGAACCTGAAGTTCACCACCTCGCTCACTGACCTCAACTACCACAACTTCACCGTGCGCCAGAAGGACAGGAGGGCTCTCGCTCCCTGGACCATCAAGGCCGCTGCACCCATAGTCGTACCTATCGGAATACTCTCGCTCGGAGCCTACACAGTACCCACAAACATCACCCAGGGAGTGGCATTCACCATAACGGTGGTTGCCAACAACATCGGTGATGCGGCCGGAACATTCGACATACCGTTCGTTATTGACGGCGTTACATACTACAAGATGGCGGACATAGCCGCCAACGCCTCAGTAACAGTATCCTTCGAGTGGACCTTCGCCGACGCGGGTGCCAAAACCATCTGCGGAGTGAGCAGGACCGTGGCCGCTGCCGAAGTGGTCGAGACCGAGACCGGATACGGAATCGGAACCGTTGCGATGGCGGCAATAGCAATGCTGATTGTCGGTCTTCTGATTGGCATGATAATTGCCAAGATGATGGGCGGCGGAGCAGGCGAAGCTGCCGCAGAACCCGAAGCGGAGCCAGCACCCGAACCGGAACCGATGGAGGAAACCCCGCCGGAACCCCCGGTGGAGGAAGCCCCCGCACCCGAGGAAACACCTGCACCCGAAGAAGTTCCGCCAGAGAAATAAACAGGAACAATGGGAGGGCTGAACGGCCCTCCCCCTTTTCTATATTTTATTATTTTCATAATCTCAGCGGATGCGAACCCCTCCAAAATAGAACGCAACGCGAAATTTGAAAGAGAATGAGTGCTCCCCAACGCTAAAGCGTGGGGTATCCTTTCAGTTTTCACCCTGAATTTCGTAATTTCATAGAGAAAAGAACTCATTCAGGTTTATTCCAGATTGCTGAAATTTCAGAATAGATGGGGAGCACTTTTATTGTAAAAATGTCGAGAAAACTCTGGCTTTCAAGCCGGAGATGAATCGACATAAACAATAAAAGCGTGGGAATCCGCCATGCACCGTTCAATCT
>VMTD01000016.1 GCA_013791785.1 Methanobacteriota archaeon | reverse complement strand
GCAGGGAATATGCAACGTCGTCAATCCGTCGTAAATCTACAATCTACAATCCCTAAATCGAAAATCGTTATACATCTACAATCTACAATCCCTAAATCGAAAATCGTCATACTTGTCCAGCATTCTTCTCACAAGGTCCGGTCTGTCTGTGATTATGCCGTCAACGCCCCACTCGATGTACTTTTTCACCTGCCAGGACCGATTAACGACCCAGACATTCACATCCAGCCCTTCCGAACGGGCCGCGTTCACCAATTTTCTCGTGGCAACGCGCCTGCTCAGGTGTACAGCTTCTGCCTTCAGGTTCTTGGCTATGCGAACGGTATCCAATTCCCTGTCATCGGAAATGAAAGCGATTCTCGCTTTGCTGCGTTTCAGCTTGACCTCCATCAGCCAGGGCCCGGTGAAAGAGGAGATTATTACGGAATTCCACATATCGAGTTCCGCAAGAAGTTTACATGTCGGCGCCACAGCAGCGGCGTCCTTCAGTTCCAGATTCAGGACACACCGGCCTTTGAGCAATTCCAGGGCCTCCCGCAGTGTGGGAACCGCCTCTCTGTTTCTCAGCCTGAACACCTTGATATCCTGCAATGCCAGGTCGGATACCTTTCCGTAACCGGTTGTGGTTCTATTGACGGTCGAATCATGCATCAGCACCGCTTCGCCGTCCGAGGTTGTTCGCACGTCCGTCTCGATTATGTGCGACCCCATCTCCAGGGCCTTTCCGAAGGATTCCAACGAGTTCTCCGGAGCGTAAGCCATTGCCCCCCTGTGGGCGATTATCCTGATGTCCTTCATTGGAAGGGAATCGGCCTCCGATAATTAATAATTATGCGGAAAATCGCCTGTGCTGACTGAGATGCTTGGAAATCGTTCCTGGCGGAAGTTCGGGATTAGAGGTAGAAGGACGTGCCTGTGAATTCCTCTTCCGGGTGCATGGAGTTGCCAGCAGATGCTGCATCCGCGACAGCCTTGGGATAGGCGACATCGTATGCCTGGGTCAGGTCCGAATTGCCGCGTTCATTTATTGCGTATTCCAGGAACCAATATACCCACATACCGTGCTGGTGCTTGGGTGCGTCGAGGCCTAACTCATCAACCGCAGCGGTCTGGCTGACATATCTTCCCGAGCCGGCGACGCTGTCCATTCCGCCGCTGTGGCAGGAATCGAAGAACAGGAATATGTGCTGGCTGTCGAAGTTCTCGAATTCTGTTCCCAAATCGGTGTCCCAGATGACGCCGTCCACACCGTCGTCCAGGTTCCAGGCGCAGATGTATGATTCTCTGCTGCGTTCCGAGTAACCGCCGTGTCCGGAGAAGACGAATGCGACGTAATCTCCCGCGTCCTCCTGGCCCTCAAGCCAGTTGATTCCGGAGATAATGTCAGACCTTGAGGCGTCGTCGTCTATCAGGGTGCGAACCGTGTAGCCCTGGGATTCCAGGTATGTTGTCCAGGAATCGGCGTCTTCATCGCAGTAACTCAGGTCGTTATCGTTACCCTGGTAATCCGATATGCCTATGACAAGCGCGTACTTGTTTGGCATTGAACCGGAATCCACGACGGTGACGGTTACGGTGTCCGAATCCGAACTGGAACCGTCCGATACGGTCAGTGTAACGGTGTACGTTCCGGTGGATGAGTATGAGTGGGTGGCAGTGGCACCGGTGGCCGAACCGCCGTCGCCGAAGTTCCATGAATAAGACGAGACGGAACCGCCGGAGTTGGAGCCGTCGAAGGAAACGGATTGAGAAGTTCCAACCGTCTTATCGAAACCGGCATTGGCGTTCAGCGATAATGCGCTGCTGACTATGACAGTGAGCGTGTAAGTGCCGTATCCGGAATACGCGTACGGATTGATGTAGAACCGCCCGTTGCTATTGCTGGTCGGTGTTGTGAAAGATACTGTCTCGTAAGAACCCAATTCCTCGGAAGCTGCAACAATCTGAGGGCCGTTGTTCCATATGTAAAGGTCAAAATCGGCTGTGTTGGGGCCGCTCATGGTCGCGGTAATGGTATAGCCCAAAGGTACGTCAATGGAGTAGTAATCGTCCGTGTCATCGTATTCGTTGATGGTAGTGGTGATGACCGTACCGGATGTGATGCTTTGGGCGGTTGTTATGCCATTGTTGGTGTCTTCGGCGGGTAGTGTGGTGACCTCGACATACAGAGAGTAGAGTCCCATACCGTCATACGCCCACACATTCACATAGTAATACCCGGAAGTCGATGCAAAAATGCTGAGTTCCTCGTTGCCGTAGGCGGCCTCGGACACATCCAACTGATTGCCGCTGGCATCGTATATGTAAAGGTCGAGATCGGTGTTCACCTGGACCGGAACTTCCAGGAAGGCATAGAGTATCTCACCTGAATTAACGTAAATCTCATAGTAGTCATCCTCGTCGTAGTATTCATTAATCGTATCAGAGATTGTGTCCTGGCTGCTTATCGGATATGCGTTCGAAATAGTGTTATCGCCGTCGTCGAGACTGACTGTTCCGATTATGTCCACATCAAGGGTGTAATCGCCGCTGCCCAGGTACGAATAAACATCAATAATGTAATAATCGGTTTCCCAGGCAACGAATGTTACTGTCTCCGAGCTGGAATCGGTGGCGCTTCCGGTTATTATGAATTCGTCCCAGAACAGGACGTTCTCATAAATGTACAGGTCAAAATCCGTCCCGTAATCGCCGGTAAGGGTGGCCTGGAGAACTTCACCGGGGTCAAGTTCTATCTTGTAAAGGCTGTCGACGCCCGAACCCGACAGTGTTCCGGTGAGGCTGTCGCCGTCATTTATCACCTGGGCATCGTTGAATGGGTTTGTGACCACCAGGAAAAGGAATGCGGCTGCAACGCTTGCTATGATAATAATGATAACGACCGCAATGACCAGCAGGATCTTACCATGGCCAGACTTCGGTGGGGCCGGGGGTATCGGGACATAGGCTGGCTGAAGGTACTGCCCATACTGGGGCGGAGGCGTGTACTGGGGCTGCGGGGATTGGTATTGCGGGGGTGGGGCCTGGTATTGCTGGGGCGGCGGCGGTTGATAATAAGCAGGTTGCTGTGATTGATTATATGGCTGTTGTGTGCCATAAGCGTTCTGGGGTGCCATCACTCCGCATCTGGGGCACGCATGACCGTCGAAGGGCGTGCCGCAATTTGTACATGTATGCATGATTAAATCACCTTTTCTTTGCACTCCCAGTATAGTATAGGCATATTTCAAATTATTGCCGATTGCAAGTCGATTATTGTAGATGAAGAAACGGGTTACGTACCGATTTAAACACCTCCCCGCGAGTTTTTCTTTTTGTAAGATATTCTCCGCTGGCTGACCTTTCGCAAAAAGAAAAATTTGGAAAGAGAAAAACTCAGGTCAGCCTACTCGAAAAATCTAAGTGGTTGGCGGTGGTGCTGGAGCCCTGGAACCGGGATGTGTGTCGGTTTATGCCCCCGCCCTCCAGATAGCATGAGAAGCGATTCAGGCAGGGCATGATGGCGGGTGCTGGAACTGAATGCAGGGGTGGTTGGCTCAATGCCCTGGTAGCATGGTGTTCCGATCTAATGCTGTACCTACTCGGAATCGCCGTTCGTCTCCTCTTTCAGCCCGGCGAAATCTGCATCCGATATCTTCTTCTTTTCAGTGCTGGCACCGGCGCCGACCTCGTGCTCCGCCGCCTCAAGGACCTCTTCCTCTTCCTCGGATTTCAGTATCCTGGAGACAGTCACAATCTTGTCGTCACCCTTGATCCTCATGATGCGGACGCCCTGTGTTGCCCGGCCTATCTCTCGAATGTCCGATACTGGCATGCGTATAACCATGCCCGATTCGGACGTTACGATAAGCTCGTGTTCATCCGATACATGGCGCACCATCACGACCTTACCGTTTCTCTCGTTCGTACGTATAGTCATGACGCCTTTGGCTCCGCGCTTGGTCTTGCGATAATCGCCTACACGGGTACGCTTTCCATAGCCATTTTCCGTGATTGTCAGCAGGGAATCTTCCTCGTCTGTTACTATTTCCATGGAGACGACAGAATCGCCCTTGCGCAGGGTCATGCCCTTCACGCCGATGGAGTGGCGGCTTACCGACCTGACGTCCGTTTCATTGAACCGCACTGCCTGGCCGTTGGCGGAAGCTATTATCACCTGCTTTTGGCCATCAGTTAATGCAACTCTAACCAGTTCGTCATTGTCGCGCAATTTTACTGCCCAGATACCTGTGACCCGGGGATTGCTGTAAGCGGATAATTTCGTTTTCTTGATTATGCCGTTCTTTGTGGCAAACATCAGCCAGTGGTCATCATCGAATGTTCTGATTGGGAATGCGGTTGTAACTTGTTCGCCGTCTTCCAGCCTTGGCAGAAGATTGATTATGGCCTTGCCTTTGGCATGGCGTCCGCTGACAGGAATTCTGTATGCCTTGAGCCAGTAAACCCGACCTTTGTTGGTGAAGAACATTATGTAATCATGGGTCGATGTAACGAACAACTTGGTGACGACGTCTTCCTCCTTGGTCTCCATACCAATGAGGCCGACACCGCCGCGGCGCTGGGCTTTGTAGGTGTCCAACGGCAATCTTTTGACGTAGCCAGTGTAGGTGATGGTGATGACAACATCCTCTTCCGGGATAAGGTCCTCGATGTCCATATCGTCCGCATTAACAACAATGTCTGTTCTGCGTGCGTCGGCGTACCTGTTCCTGAGTTCAAGAAGCTCGTCTTTGATAATCATCAGGATGCGCTCCGGCTTGCTGAGAATATCTACAAGGTCGGAAATTGTGTTGATAAGCATCGAGTATTCGTCCTTGACGCCCTGCCTTTCCATGTTGGTAAGCTTGCTCAACCTCATCTCAAGGATGGCTTTGGACTGTTCCTCGGAGAGTATGAACGTGGCACTCAGTTCTTCTCTGGCTTCCTCGGAGCTCTTGGACTTGCGTATGAGAGCGATAACCTCATCGATTTTATCCAGAGCAATGAGCAAACCCTCAAGTATGTGGGCACGGGCCTTGGCCTTGTTCAGGTCGTAGGTGGTGCGTCTGGTGACTATCTCCTTCCTGTGCAGGATAAAGTACTCCATCAATTCCTTCAGGTTGAGAACCTTTGGTTCGTTGTTCACCAGCACCAGATTGATTATGCCGAATGTGTCCTGCATCTGGGTGTGCTTGTAGAGAAGGTTCAGCACGATTTCTTCCATTACGCCCTTCTTCAGTTCGATGACTATGCGCATACCGTTGCGGTCGGATTCATCCCTCAGGTCAGTTATGCCTTCTATTTTCTTGGACTTGACAAGTTCGGCAATGTTCTCGATGAGCTTGGACTTGTTGACCTGGTACGGTATCTCGGTGACTATGATGCGGGTTCTGCCGTTGTGTTCCTCAATGTGGGTCTTGGCCCTCACGCGGATGCGGCCCCTGCCGGTGTTGTAGGCTTCATTGATTCCCGCAATACCGTAAATCGTACCGCCGGTTGGGAAATCGGGCGCCGTAACGAACTCCATGAGGTCGGATATCTCCGCATCCGGGTGGTCGATGAGATGCGCCAGTCCGTCAGTAATCTCCCCGAGATTGTGGGGCGGCATGTTGGTGGCCATTCCCACGGCTATTCCCGCAGTTCCGTTGATAAGGAGGTTGGGAAGCTTGCTTGGCAGGACTGTCGGTTCTTTGAAGCTGCCGTCGAAATTGTCAACGAATTGCACGGTATCCTTGTCGATGTCGGCCAGCATTTCCTCCGCCGTACGCATCATGCGGCACTCGGTGTACCTCATGGCTGCCGCGCTGTCGCCGTCCACCGAACCGAAGTTACCCTGACCGTCCACCAGAGTGTAACGGAGAGAGAAGGTCTGCGCCATCCTGACCAGGGCACCGTAAAGGGCCTGATCGCCGTGGGGGTGATATTTACCGAGTACGTCACCCACCACTCTCACGGACTTCTTGTAAGGGCGGTTGTAACCCACTCCAAGCTCGTTCATTCCGTGAAGTATTCTGCGATGCACAGGCTTGAGGCCGTCCCTGACGTCAGGCAATGCCCTGGAAACGATGACGCTCATGGCATAATCGATGTAACATTTCTTCATCTCATGCTCGATCGGCTTCGGTACGACCTTTTGTCCGTGCGTGTCCTCATTGATTTCCGGTTCAGTCATTTTTAATCCCCCTTTGCCTTCATACTTTCCTCGACAATCTTGATTTCCTCGTCAGATAATCCATAGAGTTCATAGACCATGGAATCAATCTCCTTGTCAGTTTCTTTGATATTTTGCTTTAATTCATTGTATTTTACAATTTCTGGCAAGTAAGATTTCATCAATTTATTGATAATTTCCTTGTTTCCTTTAGGACTCAAAGCAAAGCAAGGCAATTTCACCTTCAACAACCTCTCATAAATCTTGCCTTTTCCAACATTGCCAGGTGTAACATACTCAGTTAAACTATAATACAAGAATTTGCGGAAGTTCTCATCGGATATTTTGCATGTCAGAGCATTAATTGTTACCATTTTAGGTTCGCCAGGCATTTTCTCGTACCTGACTTCAAATGTCAGATTATCCCCCTCTTCTCCCACATCAAAATTCGTAACCTTGCCCTCTATCTGGCTTGCAGATTTTCCAGAACCGTCCTTACCAACTTTTATGTCTGCCGGGTGAAGTTCCTTGAGATAAATTTCAAGTGTTGAATCCTTCTCGCGCGGAGATTGGTTCACGTAGTGGTCGAAATCTATGTTCATTTCGTTCATCTGGCGGTTGAGGGAGAGCATGCGGTCGGCGAGGGAGATTAGTAGTTTTTGTTGTTCTGGAGATGCTGGGTGGATTGGGAGTTTTTTTAAGTTTACTATTTTTACTTCTGCAAAAGTTCTTCCTTTTTCAGGTACTAAAATGTAGTAATAAAAATTCATTAATTTGGAGTTTATGAGTGTCAATATGTATTTTGCGCCAAACTTATGTGGAATGATTAGATGCGTACTGTCAAGTGTAAAATATTTGTAATTATCGTACGCTCCAACCAAATGATCGCATGTCTGTCTAACGATTATCTTTTCCTCTGCTAAAAACATCTTTTCGTTTGTATTGCTCCATAATTTATCCTTGTCGAATAAGACATAATGATTGCCAAATTTCAATGAATATCTCGAAATGTCCCTTCCTCTTAGTACTTCTTTATGGATTTCGCTCTCTTTTTCAGTTGATAAAAAATTCTTGTTATCTCCTGTTTTTATCCCATTGTAGAAGGTCGCAATCTCACCCAGAGGAAGGGATGTTTTTTCTATGCTTGTTATGACCTCAGAAGTGGTTTTCTCTAATAAAAACTTATTATATGGTAAATGCTCGAATATTTCTTGTTTAATGAGATCTCCAGTGTATTTACCATCGCTAAAATTTTGTTCGTTCACAATCTTTACTGTTTTCACCATATTATTCTTTCTTTTAGTTTCGTCACGCTCTTTTTCAAGTATTAATAGGATATTTCCACCAATCACGGCATCTTTAAAGACGCCTTCACGAATGCTCACAATTTGGACGATTTTACAAGTATCCAAAAGAAGCCTTCTAATCTTTTTAAAATAATAATTAGTGAGAATAGTACTGGGTATTATAAAACCAAATTTCCCATTATTTTTTAGTTTCTCGATGCATCGCTCTATAAACATTGCGAAAGTATTAACTTTGTACTCAGAAGAGGGTTTATACTTTTCCTTATAATAATTTAACTCATTAACATCAGCAAATTCTTGTTTTTTACCTAATGCCAAAGTTACATACGGTGGATTCCCTATCACCACATCGAACCCGGGATCATCTCCCTCGAAAGCCTCTTTGAACTTCTCTTCCCAATTGAACGGTTTCTTATCTTGCCAGTCCTTGCCAAAGTATTTCTGCAATTCTACATCTGTTCCGCTGATAAGGCTGTTTCCAACCTGAATATTTTCACCAAGAATCAGCGGCAATTTTTCACCCTGCCTAAGCGCCTTCAGCATGAGGTTCACTGATGCGATCTCTGCCGCCTGGGAATCTAGGTCCACACCGAAAATATTGTCCTTCAGTATATCTTTTTCATACTCACTGAAATCAACAATTTCAACATCTGGCAGTTGACCATTGTTCTTAGCCATTGATTTACGTACCTTATTTTTCTCCGCTTTAGAAAGTTCAGCATAGTGTTCTTGAAAATAGTCATATGCTTTGATAAGAAATGAACCGGAGCCGCATGCAGGGTCTAATACCCGTATCTTTTTTACCTCTTCAGGACTCTTCCCTTGTAATACTTTGCCAACGGTGTTTTTCACTATATAATCTACGATGTATGGGGGCGTATAATAGATACCGTGTTCCTTTCTGGATGCCTGTGTCGGCTTCAGTGAAACATTTCCTTCATTATCTATGTGGATGGTATGGCCCAAATATGTTTCATAGGTATTGCCCAGAACGTCAAAATCGAATTTTCTGAAATTGATGTTGTACATTTCCTCGATTATCTTGCCCAGCACTTCATCATCAATTTCCACCTGCTCGCAGATGTGGCCGCGCTCGAAAATCTTGCTGTCGTGTATCCTGTCGAATCCCTCGAAAAAATTCATTAGATTCTTGACTAAACATGAGTAAGAACGGGTGGCATACCAGGAATCTCGAATATGTTTTAATTGATCTGGGCTGTCCAAAATTAATTTATCTTCAGCATATCGAACAGTAATTAATCTGTCAAGAATTCTTTGAACTGCATTTTTGAGCTTCTCAATTTCCAGATTCCCATCCTCATCTTGAAGGACACTATTTTCCTTATTTTTCTCATATATAGACTTAGCCAGAGATAATCTCCATGATTTGAGATTGTCGAGGAATCTCTCGTCAATATCCGGCCTTTCCTCACGTTCAGTAAGTTCATTTAATCTTCCAGAACTAACCATTTCTCTTGAAAGATACAGTAGGTCTTGGAACCTATCTTTGTAATCATAGATACTCTCAAAGCTCAACACCAACATACCATTCAGGGCATTGAATAATCTGAACTTCTCAAAGTTGGTAAGCACAGCCCATTTGATTTTTCGACTGGGACTTGCCGCATAATTTAAAACCTGCCTTTCTTCCTCAATCCAATCTGTTTTTTCTCTGTCAACAAAAGGTATGGAATTGAATCTTTTTGCTTCAACAAAAATAGCAGGTTCATTATCAATCTGAAGGGTAATGTCCGCAAAGCCAGCACCTCTTACATATTTTTCTCGATTATACTCATCAACATCGTGAATGTTCCATCCTAATATCTCAAAAAGTCTATCAATAAAGTCAGCCCTTACGTCAGCTTCGCTGACTTCCTTTAACTTAGAACCCTTTTTCTTCTCCAAAGAAAGATAGTCTTCCACAAGGGCATTTATTTTAATCTGGATATCTCTATCACTCATGGTAATCACACATCCAGATTAATTACATCTTTTGCGTGGGCGGTAATGAAATTTCGTCTTGGCTCCACTTCGTCACCCATCAAAATGGTGAAGAGCTCATCAGCAGCCAATGCATCCTCGATGGTGACTTGCAACAATATCCGGTTAGCCGGGTCCATTGTCGTGTCCCAGAGCTGATGGTCGTTCATTTCACCAAGGCCCTTGTATCTCTGCACGCCCCAACCGTCACCCAGTTCCTTGATAAGAGTATTCTTTTCATGGTCAGTGAAGACCCAATGCTCCTGCTTGCCTTTGAACACCCTGAAGAGCGGGGGCTGGGCAATATAAATGTAACCCGCCTCAATCAGAGGTTTCATGTATCTGTAAAGGAACGTAAGTAGCAGTGTTCGAATATGAGCGCCGTCAATATCGGCATCGGTCATAATGACGATTTTGTGGTATCTCACTTTGGCAATATTGAATTCCTCGCCGATATTGGTTCCGAACGCGGTGATCATGGTCCGGATTTCGTTGTTTCTGAGAATCTTGTCCAGCCTGGCCTTTTCCACATTGAGGATCTTGCCCCTGAGCGGAAGAATGGCCTGGAATTCACGGTTACGGCCTTGCTTCGCCGAGCCGCCTGCGGAATCTCCTTCCACAATGTACAGTTCGGACTTGGCCGGGTCCTTTTCAGAACAATCTGCCAGCTTGCCCGGCAATCCGCCGCCCTCGAGGAAACCCTTTCTTCGGGTTAATTCGCGTGCCTTGCGCGCCGCTTCCCTGGCATGTGCCGCCAGTATGGATTTCTGAATGCAGGTCTCGGCAACCTTGGGATTTTCTTCCAGGAACTCGGCCAGCTTCTCGTTCACCAGGGTTTCGACTATGCCTTTTATGTCGCTGTTGCCCAGCTTGGTCTTGGTCTGGCCCTCAAATTGCGGTTCAGAGAGTTTCACACTTAATATCGCCGTAAGGCCTTCCCTGACGTCCTCTCCGCTGAGCGCCATGTTCTTGTCAGTGAGAAAATTATTCTTCCTGGCATAATCGTTCAGCGTCCTGGTGAGACCGGACTTGAAACCGCTGAGATGGGTGCCGCCCTCGATCGTATTTATGTTGTTGGCATAGCTGTGGATGGATTCCCTGTAGCTGTCGGTATACTGCATGGCAATTTCCAGCTGGGTATCGCCCTTGCTGGCGCAGAAATAGATGGGTTCCGGATGAAGAACGCCCTTGGCCTTGTTTATGAATTTGACGTATTCGATAATGCCGCCCTCGAATTTGAAAACGTGTTTGGATTCCGCATCGTCCGTCTTTTCAACAGTGATGCACAGACCGCTGTTCAGGAACGCCAGTTCTCTCATTCTTGTGAGAATTACATTGAAATCAAATACCACGGTCTCAAAAATCTCCCCGTCGGGTTTGAAGGTGACAGTCGTACCGCGGCGGTCAGTTGTTCCGGAGACCTTCATCTTGCCCTTGGGAATGCCCCTTTCCAACCTCATGAGATGATTTTTACCGTTCAGTTCCACTACCACTTCCAGCCATTCCGATAACGCGTTAACGACAGATACGCCGACGCCGTGCAGACCGCCGGACACTTTGTAGCTCTTCCTGTCGAACTTTCCGCCGGCGTGGAGCTTGGTCATGACGATTTCCAGAGCGGGTTTCTTGTATTTCGGATGCATATCCACCGGAATACCGCGGCCGTTGTCCCTTACCATTACAGTCCCCTTCTCCGGGTCCAGCGTGACATTTATTTCGGTGCAGTAACCGGCCATGGCCTCGTCAATGCTGTTGTCCACCACTTCATACACAAGATGATGTAATCCATGGGTATCCGTACTGCCGATGTACATGCTGGGTCGCTTTCTTACCGCTTCCAGGCCCTCGAGGACCTGAATCTTATCGGCATCGTATGTATCGTCCGTTGTCATATATGTCACCTAATCCAGATTAGCCCGATGAGCAACTGTGAAAATCAGTTATCCGATGCTACTCATATGCCTGAGGCCCATCCTCTTATATTTTATAGCTATACTATATATTATAACTATATATAGAGGCATCGGTTTGAACAATTCCGCATTCGAAATCATTTAATACGGAATGAATTTATCCCCGACACATCCAAGGTGCTGAAAATGGCAAGATTCCCAGAGGCCGATGCAAGACTGCTTGACAAGAAAATATGCATGAACTGCTATGCAAAGAATGCAAAGAGAGCCACCAGATGCCGCAAGTGCGGGTATGAGAACCTCAGGCCCAAGGCAAAAGAATCCAGGAAAAAATAGATGGAATTGGATTTATCCATATACATTATATTCTCAGCTGATAGGCATTTTCACATCAGCATGCCCCGCCTGTGAGGGCGGGGTCTCATTCTGCAAACATTCTGGGTGATACAAAGCTTCTGTATACTGTGAAGCCCCGGGTGTAAGCCCGGGGTGCCAGGTACTCGCCCGGCCCTTTCGTGCCGGGTGAAACACATTACACAGATCTTGCACTGGAGCTTTTCTTTCTAACTTCGCGTCGCATATTCGATGCAAGGAGTTGAATCTACAACATACATTCAAAATACATTCAAACGTAGCCCCAACGTAGCCCCAACGTAGCCTCAACGTACTTTTGACGTACCTACATCCGAATAATAACAATGCCTGCAATCATAATGGCAATAATCATTATTACAAGGGCATAGACCCACCAGGAAATGCCCGCCTCGCTTTCACTGTTCTTGAGCACCTGGACTGACATGAATGCGGTATCCTCGTTACCGGCTGCATCGGCCACGGTAAGGGTCACTTCATAGACCCCTGGCGTCCAGAAAACGAAGATCGGGGAATCACCATAGAGCAACACACCGGTCCCGTTGTAGGTAAAGGCCCAAGTGTAGTTGGTTATGGCCGCATTATCCGTGGAGGCCGTGCCGTCAAAAAATGATACGTTGCCGACAAAGACAATGGACAGAATTCCCGCATCGGCAACCGGGGATTCGATGTCCAGCACCGTTACTAGGAAGTCGGCGGAATCGGTATTGCCCCACGGGTCTCTCACGACCAGGATGCCGGAATATATTCCTGGCACATCGAACTTGAATGAAGGGTTTAATCCATTTAATTTTCTGGTCCCACCATAATAATTCAGCGACCAGGAATAATTGGCTATTTCTACATTGTCTGTGCTGGCAGAACCGTTGAACGTGTATTCATCTCCCATATTCAGGAGGACGGCCGGTGTGACTGCCGCTACAGGGTCCAGATTATCTTCCACCGGGAGTGAATTAACATCGGTAATCGCCACATTGGGTGAATAATCTTTGGCGATTATGGAGTATTTCAACTCTGTTGCGTTCAGTGGGACATTCAGCATTATTTCATATAGATTGTTCGGCATGACGGTCATGAGGGTGGCTGTCACGGTGAGAGAACCGCCGGGGATTATGAAATAAGGATATGCGTAAACCGTGGAAACAGCGTAATCATCCGTGACCTGGATGGTTATTGTGAAATTGCCGCCGGTCACCGGAACACCTGCGGTGATGTCGGTTATCACCGGTTTCGTTATGTCCTGGGCAAGAGCACCGGAGCACAATGAAATTAAAAGAAGTAATACCAGCAGACCGCCGAAAAAGGCTCTCTTTGACCCGATTGGTTCCAACATGTAGGGAAAGAAGGCCGAACCTGCACATAATCATTTCGTTGTGTTTTTCGATGGTTTGAACAGGGTTCGTCGGAATGTCATTTTTGCATTTCACCTATGAATAGTGAAAAGTGGGGAAGTGAAAAGTGACCGAAGTGAATAGTGAAAAGTGATGTTGGGAGGTAAATGATGAAAGAATCGGTACTCAAGGACAAAAAATACTCCGCTTTTCATTTTTCACTATTCACTATTCACTGTTCACTAAAAAAGATTGATAAAACAGCATACTGGAAGCATCAATCTAAAAACTACAATTTAACGAGCAAACATCAGAATACTGAACTCTTATCCTATATGATAACATATATATAGAATCTGAACTTTGCGAGGGGCATGAGCTCGGGCAACAGCATCATAATTATTCGATAGAGTTCCTTACGCCCAGCTCGTGCTAGAACTTCTGGAGGTCTTTGCATGGGTAATGACAATGAAAAAAAGTTTGCGGACGCGTCGTCCTGGGTAAGTTTTCCCAAAATGGAAGCTGAAATGCTCGAATTCTGGAACCGGAACGACATATTCGGAAAGCTGCGCGCCGGTAATGCTGGCAAGACACCGTTCGTTTTCCTGGAAGGACCGCCCACAGCCAACGGAATGCCCCATGTGGGTCATGCCCTGGGACGTGCAATCAAGGACGTTTATCTCAGGCACATGGCCATGTCCGGTTTTGATGTCATACCATGGAAGGGCGGCTGGGACTGCCACGGGTTGCCCGTCGAAATAGAGGTCGAGAAGGAACTGGGCCTCAGGTCCAAGAAGGACATAATCGAGTACGGAATAGACAAGTTCAACCTCCGCTGCCGGGACAGTGTCATGCGGTACGAGGATATCTGGAAAAAGATGAGCCAGCGCCTCGGTTTCTGGATAGACATGGACGACCCTTACATAACAATGAAAACGCCCTACATCGAGAGCGTCTGGTGGTCCCTGAAGACAATATATGAGAAAGGACTGCTGGAGAAGGGGCATTACATAGTGCCGTACTGCCCGAGATGCGGTACGCCGCTCAGCAGCCACGAGGTTGCCCAGGGGTACAAGGACGTCAAAGAACTGTCTTTAACTCTGAAATTCAAGCTCGCAGAATATGACGATGCAAAACTCGGGCCCAACGCCTTCATACTGGCCTGGACCACGACGCCTTGGACGCTGCCTGGCAATGTTGCCCTGGCCGTCGGAAAGGACATAAATTATGCTATAGTTGAGCAGAACGGCGAAAGGCTGATACTGGCCTCCGACCTTCTGGAAACGATAATTGAAGGCGAGTACGAAATGCTTGGCATGTTGAAAGGCTCGGAGATGGTTGGGTGGAAATACCAGCCGCTGTTCGATTTCATGGACCTTCGCGAGGAAGGTAAGAAAGCGTACGAGGTCGTAGCCGCGGATTTCGTGACGACGGCAGAAGGTACTGGTGTCGTGCACACAGCTGTCATGTACGGCGAGGATGACTACAACTTAGGCATGAAAATCGGATTGCCTGCGCGACACACCGTTGACACCGAAGGAAAATTCAACGAACTTGTGAGCCTGTGGCAGGGCAAATTCGTGAAGAAGAAGGGTCTGGACGTGGAAATAGCCGTCCATCTGCATGACAACAACAGACTCTACAAGAAAGCGAATTACGTTCACTCCTACCCGTTCTGCTGGAGATGCGATTCGCCGCTGCTCTATTACGGTCTGGATTCATGGTTCGTCAGGATGTCCCGGTTGAGGACCGAGATGATGGCCAACAACGAGACCATAACCTGGAAGCCGGAACATCTGAAATATGGGCGATTCGGGAATTTCCTGGAGGAGCTGAAGGACTGGGCCCTGAGCCGGAACCGGTTCTGGGGAACGCCTCTACCGGTCTGGAACTGCGCCTGCGGACATCAGCTATGCGTGGGAAGCTTCGAGGAACTCGGGAAACTGGCCGGCGGACTGCCTGAGAACTTCGAACCGCACAGACCCTGGGTTGATGAAATAGATGTGAAATGCCCCAAGTGCCAGGCAAGGATGGAAAGAGAAACGTACGTCATCGACACATGGTATGATTCCGGAAGCGCCTTCTTTGCCCAATTTCACTATCCATTTGAGAATGAAGAGATGTTTAAACGGGCGTTTCCGGCGGACTTCATAACCGAGGCCCTGGACCAGACAAGAGGATGGTTCTACACCATGCTGGCAGTTGGAACTTCAGTATTTAACGAGGCTCCATACAAAAAATGCCTTACTCAGGGACTGATGCTGAACGAGGACGGTGCCAAGATGAGCAAGTCGAAAGGAACGGCGCTCGACCCGTTCAAAATATATGATGAATGGGGCGCCGACGCGCTGAGGCTGGCCCTCTACACCACTCCGTGCTGGGCATCCAGTAAATTTTCCGATGCAACCCTCAAGGAGGCGAAGAGCAAGGTCATGACCACTCTGTGGAACGTGTACGTGTTCTTCGTGAACAATGCCAACCTGGACGGCTTTGACCCTGCCGATGCTGTAAAATCTGAGGCGCTGCTCGACCGCTGGATAGTGTCCCGGCAGAACTCGCTTGCCGGCGAAATAGGACGTGCCATGGAAGACCTGGAAGTGCACCGCGCGGTAAAGGCGATATTCGAGTTTGTTGACGAACTGAGCAACTGGTATCTGAGACGCTCCAGAAGGCGGTTCTGGTCCGGCGAGGACCCGGCGGAGAAACTTGCGGCATATTCCACATTGTACAAGGTGCTGTGCCAGACATCCAAATTGCTGGCACCGTTCACGCCTTATATGGCCGATGCGCTCTACCAGAACCTGGCAGTGGGACATCTGCCGGACGCGAAAGAAAGCGTGCATCTGGACAGCTTCCCGACATATGATGAATCCATGACCGACAGGGCCCTGGAGGACGAGATGAAGCTCATAATCGACATAGCCGAGGCCGGAAGAAATGCCCGCCAGACATCCGGCGTGAGGTTACGTCAGCCGCTTAGCGAGGCCTTTGCGGTGACCGAACGCGAGTTCCAGAACAGGGAAGAGGCCATACAGATACTGGAGGACGAGCTCAATGTCAAAGAGATGTTCATCGGCCCGGAACCGCCGGTGAGAGAACTGGCGTCCGCCGAGGGCAAGGGTTTCAAGGTCTACATCGAAACGCACATCACCAAAGAACTGAAGCTGGAAGGCATATCCCGGGATGTGGTCCGGCGCATCCAGAGCCTGAGAAAGGAGATGGACCTCAAATACGACCAGACAGTCAAAATGGGCGTTGACGGGGACGACGAGATACTGGAGGCCATGAAACTCTTCAGGGATTACATCACCGGGGAAACACTGGCGGTGGAAGTCGTCCAGGGTGAACTGGAAGGCGGAAAGCCCGGCGAATGGAAGATACTGGACATGACGCTGAAGGTCTGGCTCCTGGAATTGTAGATTTTAGATTTTAGATTTTAGATTTTAGATTTTAGATTTTTGTTAAGAATATGTAACGCCGTCAGTCCGTCGTAAATCTACAATCGTTATCGTTTACGCAGAATACTTACCGAAAACGGAAGTCAAGGAATGAGCAAGCTCACACAAGGATTAAATACTTCGTGGTGCTATTTGCATAATGTGTTCGAGAGGGGTACGACCGCGTTCCGACACGAAAACCGAGGGGATTAAACATGAAGTATAAATTACTGACAGCAGCGATATCGATAGTCTGTGTTTTTATGATGACCGCAACGACATTCCAGCCGGTGGCTGCGAATCGCGGTGCAGACGGAACGGTCATGCACCCGGACACGTTCGTCGACGGGGACGGCAACACCCATATGGTTTACAGCCAACTGGTGAGATATTATGTGAATGTGGGCAATCAACAGGTCCCAAAATGGCAGGCAGAAGTATTCTACAAGAACAATGTTGACATTGTAAAATCTGGAAACTCATGGAACTCACCCATCCAGATAAGCGATTCCATATCCGATTCGCTGTGGCCCCAGGTCAGCGTAGATTCATCCACGGGCATAATTTATGTTTCATGGACGGAGGAAAGCCGACATGACAACAAATTCTGGTATGCTGGTAGTTCGGATGGTGGAGCGAGTTTCACCGTTCAGAGATATGGCGCTTCCGCACCCTGGCCGGTTGCGCCCAACCAGAACATGGTCGCAAGCGAGGGAATATTGACCTTCTCATGGGCGCCCTCCAACTCCCTGGAATTGGTTGCGGACATCGACGGCGACATGATTCCCGATTTCCACGATATCGAGCCGATGATATACAACACTGACAATTTCGCCATAGACATCAAACCGGACGTCGTTGCCACCGACAACGACCTGGGCGTGACCGTGGCCATAGATTACGGCGGGGAAGATGACACTTTCCCGACGGTAACTTCGGCAACCGGCGATTTCGCCCTCTCCACAGGCGATTACATAGAGATTAACCTGGAAACCGATGCAGAATTCTCCGCAATTATCAAGATGCCATACTCTGAGGTTCCACCGGCTTTGAACGAGGAATGCTTGAGGATGTACCGCCAGGTTGGAGATGATTGGGTCGCGGTCACGGACTGGGAACTGGAAGAGTTCACAGGCATCAACACCGAGCATGGATATGTATGGGCCTATGTGAAACATTTCAGCACGTTCACGACGGCAGATGCGAGCTTGGTAGATGGTGACGGAGACGGACTTACTGACCTGACGGAAGACACAGAACCAAGTTCAATACTCACAATTCCAGTGACAGAAAGCAATTTCAGTAGCGCATCCCTTTCCACGAATCCGTCAGAAATAACTTATTTCACTTTTGAAATTGAACCGTATAACAATCTTCTCGCAAAGAGCGGTCTAATCGAAATATCCTCCACCGCCGCACAGCCAATAGAAGATTTGGAACTGGACATCGGCGACGACGGCACAATTGACTGGAGGGCATTAATTCCATTCGAGGGCACATTACGTTTTGGTTCGTTCACGGACGCAATAAGTGATTATCTATTCAAAAATCACCTAAATAATAATCTAACAAGTGTGCAGATTCCCTTCATGTTCACTTCATCAATCCCCGGCACGCTTAACATCAATTATGCACAGATAGAGATAGAGGACGTCACGACTTGGAACTACGAAGCAGATACCAGCGGCGATGGCCTATTTGATGGATGGGATGATAAAAACGATAATTTTGACTATGAAAGAGAAGGGGTAGACAGTGAACTCGGAACGGATACTGACGAGATTCCCGGTGCACTGGCACTCAATCTTGACCCCAGAGAGAAGAATGTGGTCGGCTCCAGTGGCCAGGTGGCCTGGAACGAATTCCAGGAAGGAATCAATCAGGTTAACGGCAATCTCGCATTGACAAATCCGGATTTGGGATTTCAGGCACTTGGACACACCATCATGCTGGAGAGAACCTACAACAGCCTCAATTCCGAGATTAACGGACCTTTCGGATATGGCTGGAATTTCAATTACGGCGAGAAACTCCAAATCGGTGAGCGATTGTCGACTTCATTCGATATGAGCGACGAGGGATTTGCTGTGGAGACCGACAGGACATACAGCATCGTAAAGTGGGACGATATTAACGGACGGGTCTATTTCAAGTCTGACAGGCGTGATGCGGGAGACGAAATGATCACGAAAGCCTTGGGCAAGGCAATAACGAGCAATGACGAATGGGAATTGAGTGCCCGCACAATGATATCCGAAGACGGAAATTGGGTCCATGCATTCCCCCTGTTCATCTCAGACGCCAGCAGGACGAGCGTCCACGGAGCCAACAGCATTTATTTCTACTGGCTTGATGATGATACGACAGATAGTACTACTGCATTAACTGGAAACACCTTCGGGGGCAGGTACATAGACAAAGATGGCATTACAAGAATTGATATTAAAATAAGAGAACGGTCAATTAACGTCGAATACCACTTAAAAGCCACTTATAACACCCAAACCTTGACTTTGTACATAATAGATAGCAATAACATAATTCTTACCAGCGGCAGCTACACGATAGGAACTAATCCAAATGATGATTTTACCCTAGGGAAGGTCGGCGTCTCGTCTCGTGGAACCAGCCAGTATGCAGATAATGTCGTGGTCGGCTGGACCGATGATATAGATTATGTAATCGGCGAGAAAAAGTTCAGAGACGGTTATGTTGAGTTCATTGCAGGAGACGGCAGTTACTACGACTTTGAAGACCTGCGCGACGGAACTTACTCCTCACCGCCCGGAGCAAATGTTAATCTCATATATGAAAATGGAATTTACAAACTCAGATACACTGACGGCCTGATGAAAATTTTCAATGATACTGGCCGATTACAAGAGATACAGGATAAAAATGGAAACTCGCTCTGGATGTTGTATGACATAAATGAAAACCTAATCAGAGTTGAAGATAACACCGGGTTGTTTCTGGATTTCATCTATACCAATGGCTTAATTACCATGATAGAGGATTCGGCAGGTCGGACTAACACTTACACCTATGACGTGAATGGAAACCTCATAACCAGAACCGATGCGATGGGCAATGAATACCGGTATGATTATTATACATCCGTCGGTCTTGAGCATAAAATCTCGACCGTGATTAATCCGTTGGGAATGTACAAGGAATATCAATATTCTGGGGCTTATCCATTTATAGTAACTGGATGCACTGTGGGCGAATTTGACTTCGCCACTTCGACAAAATCGCCCTCTTATGTCGAATATGAAGCGAATTATACCTACCCAAGCCACACGTTGGCTATAGATGCAAACGGCCATGAGTCGAAGCGGATTTTCGACAAGCATGGCGCGGCCATTGAGGTCCAGAACCCGGACGGTTCGAGTATTGCGAAGGAGTATGATAACGACCTCAACCTCGCCAAAGAGACAGACGCCCTCGGAAACGATTGGGAGAATAACTATGACCCGCTGGGCAACCAAGTAGAACAGAAGGACCCCACCGGGAACGCCTCCGCGACCGAGTTCGAGAACGTGGTTACGGCTGATGAATACGTCTCGCTGCCCACGAAGACCATTGACAAGAACGGAGCCGAGACAACCTATGCATACGACGAGAACCGAAACCCGTCCGCCATGACAGACCCGGAAGGCCAGACCACAGATTTCGAATTTACATCTGACGGTCTGCTACAGAACCAGACCAGGCCGGATGGTGCGGTCACCCGGTATACTTACGATGTGTACGGGAACGTGATAATCGAGACCGACGCGCTGGGCAATACCATCACCTATTATTACGACGCGATAAACAGAAAAACCGGCATGATGGATGTGAGAGGTTTCACGACCCAATACCAATACGACGCTCTGGGCAGGACTGTGAGCATAACCGATCCGATGGGCAATGTCGAAACCTATGTTTACGATGCGCTGGGCAACACCCTGGGTTTTATTGACCGGACCGGAGCCACAACAACCTACGCCTACGATGTGTTCGGGAGGAAGATTTCAGAAACAGACGCCCTGAACCACACTGCGTACTTCGAGTATGACCTGAAAGGAAACATGGTCGAGGAAACCGACAAACGCGGCAATTCCACCCATTATGTTTACGATGAGATGGACAGGCTCGTTTCGGTAACAGACGCCCTGGGCTTTTACGAGAACTACACCTATGACGCCAACGGCAACCAGCTTGAAAAATTCGACAAGCTCGGCAACAGATGGTACAAGTATTACGATGAACTGGGAAGGGTCACACACGATTTCTGCCCGTACGATGTGGCAATCAGGTACGAATATGATGCAGAAGGCCAGATGACCAAACGCATCGACCGGTTGAACTACCAGACAATTTACGAGTATGATGGCCTCGGAAACCGTGTTAGAGAATTGGGAGCAGCAGGTTCCGACACTCGATACGCTTATGACTCCGTTGGCAACCTAATGAGCGTCAGCCAATTTGATGGAGATTTAGACACAACCTGGCAATATGATTATGACTTGCTGGGCAGGAAAGTTGGTGAAATTACCCCGCTCGGCTTCGTCTATTCCTGGGAATATGATGAAACCGGCAATCTGATTGAGTACATTGATGCAAACGGCCAAAATACCTCATACAAATATGATGCATTGAACAGGCTGACCAACCTGACAATGCCGGGAGCCAATCTCCAGGGCGACTATCAGGTCAATATAACGTATCTCATAACGGAGAGCGAGAGAGAGGATTATGGATACCCGCCGATAATGGTCATCTACGGATTGCCGGTCCGCATGATGCCCATGCCCCCCAGGATGCACACTATGGAGAAGGAATACGACATGCTGGGCAGGCTTGTCAGGGAGATGTGGGCCATTACGGACATAGATTCTTTCCAGGTGGGTAGCACCAACTTCTACAATATCACCTATGAGTATGATACCAACGGCAACGTGATACAGATGACGGACCAATTCGGATTAATCACCACCTACACCTACGATGCCCTCAACCGCTTGCAAACACTTACTGACCCGGACGGAGACACCACCACCTACGAGTACGACCCGATAGGCCAGTTAACCCGGACCACGTACCCAACCGGGACAATGATTTTCCAGACCTACAACAAAGCCAATTTATTGACAAAAATCGAGAATGTCAGGTCAAACTGGACAATTATATCGAGTTTCACATACGGCTACAATTTCAATGCCAACCGGGTGAGCATGACAGAGGCGAACGGCGCGACAACCTACTACGCATACGATATGGAGAACAGGCTGACAGGAGTCACGTATCCAGATGGTACACAGACGCAATACCAGTACGACCTCCGAAACAACCTTGTCCGGACGACCCAACTATCCGGAGGCGTAATCACAGACACGACCTACTCAGACTACGACAGTGAGAACCGCCTCCTCCAATCCGGCGCTGCCACCTACGAGTACGACAACAACGGCAACATGATACACGGCAACACCAACTACCGCTATTACTCCACCTTCCTGGACGGCTACAAGGTGAACTGGCTCGTCGGCGTCGGTAGCGTCGGCGGCGGGCCCATCGAACCCGACTCCGCGGACGGGAACACAATAATGTCAACCACCGCAGAATCAACAACCAGCACCGAGGCAACCAGTTATGGCTTCGCCCTGGACGGCCGCCGTGTGGGCAAGGCCGGCTACGTCAACCTCACCTATCTCTACGACGGCGACAACGTGATTTACGAGCTGTGGGACGACATGCTGGTGAGGTTCACCCACCCCATCCCGATAAGTTCCGGCTGCATCGGCTGCGGGCCGGGAAACGGCATCTTCTTCACCGACCATCCAATCAGCATTACCATCGACGGAGTGAAATACTACTACCTGTACGACGGATTGGGAAGCGTGACCGAGTTGATTGACGTTAACGAGAACGTGGTCAATTTCTACCGGTACACACCGTTCGGGGACGCGCTGGTCCGGGAGGAGGCTGTTTACAACCCGCACCAATTCACTGGGCGACAATACGATGCTGAAAGTGGATTATATCATTACAGAGCAAGGGCGTACTCCGCCGACATCGGCCGGTTCATGCAGCAGGACCCTGCGGGGATGGTGGACGGGGCGAATATGTACGCGTACTGTGGGAACAATCCGGTGAATGGGGTGGATCCGAGCGGGATGAGTTGGCGGAGGGCATATCAAAGATGCTTACTTGGATATGAGGCATGTTTGTATGAGGCTGATTGGGTATGGTATTTGGAGCTAATACAATGCGCCGCTATTGGGGGGGCTGTAGGAACTGCAATTGGATTTGTTACATTAGGTGTGGGATTAATTGCGGGTCTTGTGTCATCCACTGTTTGTGGTTTAGCAGCTGATGATAAATATGATAAGGCAAAGAAAATGTGTGCCCAATGGTTTAGTAGGTGTATGGCTAGCATTAGTCTTGTGGGCATTAGACTTGCTCCAGTATAAATTTGACGCTGAGAGAGTTATATGACAAATAAAAGTGAAAATCATAGCAATGGAGGGATAATTAATTCATATGAGATAAGCGTGTTAATTATCATATTGAGTTCCATCGGTTCTATTTTTTGTCTATATTATCGTTTGTTGCTTCCCTATGCAGACATGGAAGAAAATATGGAGGCAATGAATTTTTTTCTTTTATTTATCATAGATTTCTTAATCTTTTTCTTTGTAATATCCTTGGGGTTTGGTTTTTTTTGGGTATATATATCAATCAAAAAATCATATAGTAAAAAGACGTTACAAATAGTTTCAAAATTTACTATGTATTGGGCAATATTTCTTTTGTTGATAGGGGGAACTGGGGTTATACAAGTTTTACTCGGTTTTCGCCACTTTGAAATTGTAAATGCCCATCTACCATCTATCCTAATATTCTTTTTCCTTATTTTATCATTAATTGGGTTAAATTTAATATATCTCTTGATAAAAAATCCGACTATAATATTAGGAACGAGATTGATTATAAAGGCGAAGTTTGAAAATACTGCTAAAGAAATCAAGAGTTATTTGAATAGGCATGATTTCATTTCAACATCTTTAAACAAACACGAAAATACAATTGTTTATAGAAGAGGTTCCTTATGGAAAGGATTTGCTGTTTTTGAAGTACAAATTGAAGGGGTGGAAAACACTACAATTTGTGAATGCAAATTTTACTTTAAACCAGGTTTTCCTTTTCACATGTTGGAATTTCCTATCGAAAGTAAATTCCAATTTCCTGATATGATCGGGCGAAAAAAAGCATTCATCCTTAAAAATGATTTTATCTCTTTCTTGAGAGAACATTTAGATGAGAATATTAAAGTACAAGAAAGGGGGCGTGTGAGCAACAAAACACCGAGGGGGGTGGAGCCCCCATGACAATCAACCTTAGCGAAGTTGGAGGTGCCTACCAGATATTCGTGGCCGAGGATAATTCATCAGTTTACGTGCGCCTGAAATCGAACGATGTCATCAGAACAGATGACGAATTCCAATACACTTCTTACATCTACCCGAGAAAGAACCGCCTGACCGCCGTCACATACCCGGACGGCACCCAAACCCAATACCAGTACGACCTCCGAAACAACCTTGTCCAGACGACCCAACTATCTGGAGGCACAATCACAGACACAACCTATTCAGACTACGACATCGAGAATCGGCTGCTCAGCTCCGGCAACACAACTTACGAGTACGACAACAACGGCAACATGATACTT
>VMTD01000098.1 GCA_013791785.1 Methanobacteriota archaeon | reverse complement strand
AGATTGAACGGTGCATGGCGGATTCCCACGCTTTTATTGTTTATGTCGATTCATCTCCGGCTTGAAAGCCAGAGTTTTCTCGACATTTTTACAATAAAAGTGCTCCCCATCTATTCTGAAATTTCAGCAATCTGGAATAAATCTGAATGAGTTTTTTCGTAAGAGGTCACTGATATGAAGCCTCTTACAACGGTAAGTGGTCAGTATCACAAAGTTCACCTCTTTTACGACAGATAGCACCCCCAATAGATTATGGATTTTTGATTTAACTGATGCAGGGATTGATTACACTATTAAGATGGATAATCCATCTGTTATTGCTGAATATTAACTTCTGAAGGCTGACCACTTACGTTTTTTCTCTATGAAATTACGAAATTCAGGGTGAAAACTGAAAGGATACCCCACGCTTTAGCGTTGGGGAGCACTCATTTCAATTTATTCTATAACAGAATCCACTTCCCTCTTCAGGAGATTGATCTGGTGGCTGTCCATGGTGGACGGGTTAATTGAAAGCAACAGGATGGAACGGTTGATGGCCACCTGGTCCCTCAGGGATTGTATCAATTTCAGCACCGTGATGAAATTGTTGTTTGTTATTAGGTATTCTATGCCGTCCAGGAGTATGATACCGCCCCCCTCCTTACCAAGGAATTCTTCCAGGGAGAGGCTCAGTTTTTCCAGGTCCTTTGGCCTCACGGCATCCTCCTTGGAGACGTTGGAGAGCCACAGTATGGGGGTCGGGCCCAGTTCATATCTGTCCCTGATCTTTTCCGGATATGTCCTGGTCACACAGTAACCCGGCATTCCGTTGTCTATGCTGGACTTGAACATACGATATGACCTGGCTGACCTCTCCTCCGGAATAAGATATGTGAAACTGCGCTTCAGTTTCATTTCTCCCTCCAAAATCTTGTCCGACGCATCAGTTATCTTTTCCTCTTCTGGTTCGGATGGGGTGGGTTCTGCGGGCGATTCTTCTGCATGGGTTTCCTCCTGCACTATCAAATTAATATCCGCCGATTTCTTGGAATTCGAAGGGGTTATTTCCTCTGTTTCTTCATCTTCAACGATTTCTTCCGGTTCATGACTGGGAATCACTTCCGGTACATGTTTGGAAACTTCTTTCTTGGATTTGTCCACAACCTCCGGTTTCACTTTCTTTGGTTTTGGCTGTTCTACCGGGGGTGCGAGTTCCTCCCTGAGTTTCAGGAGTTCTTCATCATCCGGTGAGATGTCCAGGGACTCATTAATCAATTTGAGTGCTTCATCTTTCTTTCCGGCCTCACTCAGGGTCATGGCCTTTGCCTGGAGGAGTTCGGAATCGCTCGGTTTTCCTTTGTATTTCTTCTCCAATTCCTCGAGTTTTTCAAGTGGTTTTTTGATTTCATCGATTTCAACGTTACGATTATTTGCAAATTTTTCCCCGCATCTCGAGCATGTGCTTGAATTAGCGGGTACGATTGCATTGCACAGTGAGCACATCTTCGTGTCGTCTTTGGAGTATATCTGAACTATTCGCCTGGCAGTGACCTTTCCGATGCCTTTGATCTCACGCAGCTGGTCTTCCGTGGCATCATAAAGGGCTTCCGGTGTAATGTAACCGTTTTTGTAAAGGGCCATGGCAGCCGATGCCTTGATGTCAAAAGTTTCGGCCATATTTGAAATTGCGATATCCTCGTCATTGTTGATTATTTCCGTTTTCGTGCCTGTCTCGGTTTCTTCAGGTTCCGATTCGTTCTGTTGTTCGGCAGTATCTTCAACTTCTGGCATTAACGGTTCCGAAACGGTCTCTTCGGGCATTTCTGCAATTATTTCTGATGTGGCATCATTCATTTTTTCATCAACAGCGTCCTCTTCCCTTTGAACTATGGGAATTGGCGCTATGATTACGCTTGGTTCTTCAGCTTCAGTCTTTTTGGGAGGTGTCTCCGGCGGCTGAACAATTTCTTCCGGTTCTGGCTCTGAAATCTCTCTTTCCGCCATCGGTTTTACAGTTTCTTTTGGCTCGGTCTGTGAAGTCTCTGCCACCGTCATCGGAACCATTGTCGCAACAATCTTATCCTCTTCGTCATCAATGCTCAGCCCGTCAATTATCTCGGAGGTTATTGTCTCTTCCGGGGTGGGGACTTTTTTGGCAGTGTCAGTGGCCATCTTGATAATTTCGTCTTCTGGCTCTCCCGGTGCCTGTCTCTTTTTCTTGCTCTTCTTGATTTTCTCTCTTGTCCTGGTCTCTTCGTAATAAACCTCATCCTCATCCTCGAACACATTGTATTTCTGTTCGACGACGAGTTCCTCCTCATCCAGAAGGCTATTTCCGCATCTCTGGCATAATACCGAACCGGCATCTACAGTCCCCTGACATAACGGACAGATTTGCTCGTCGGTAATTCTCTTCTCCGGAGATGTTTCGAAATATTCCTTTATCTTCCTGAGTTTCGAATGGCTCATGCCGGGTATCTTCAGAAGTTCCTCCCTCTCTGTGTACTGGAAAGCCTCCGCTGTTGTTATTCCGGATTCGACCATTGCAAGCGCCAGTTCGTTATCTACATCCTTTATGACCGTGAATTCGTTCATTGCCTTCTTGATATTGAGTGCCGTGATGCCTATGAGTACCGTTTCATTCTTGATGGGCCATTCAACGATGTAATCTTCCTCGTCAATCTCCTCTACGATTTCCATCTGGGACGCATGGGTGGAATCGGCAATCTTCTCGAACCAGGCATCAAGTATTTCAATAAGTTTTTCACTCAGCTGAATCCTGATGCGGATGAATTCCTCGGAATCGAGCTCCATATCGTTTCTCATTTGCTGTATCCGGCGAATTATTTCACGGGAGTAGCCTTCAGCCTGGAGTTCATCATCCATGTTGGAGTCCAGGTAAATTATCCCATCGGTGAATTCAATGGAGACCACACCCTCGGGAAGTTTGGTTATGAATTGGACCATATCCGGAAGTATGCGAATGAGTTCCCCCTCAATGCCCAGCGAGTATTCTCCGGCTTCTATCTTCGGCTTGATCTCCTTGGCCGGCAGAACCTTGAGCATCCTGGCAATCTTGCTTTCCCTCTGTTTGTATGCCTTGCCGATGATATTGGGATTCGGAACAACGATAAGTTCCTGGCCGGCCCATTCCTGATTTTCCGGAACTATCTCCAGTTCCTTCACGTTCACCTGATGCTTGATGTAATTCTCAAACATCCTCACAGCATTGGCCACGTCCTCATTCGATGCACTTATGGTCAGTTTCTTAATCGGCCAGCGCTGGTTCAATCCTTGTTTCTGCCTCAATCTGTGGGAAATTTTAACGATGTTTTTTGCATGTTTCATTAATTTTTCCGAGTTATCGGATAATCGGGTCGCATCCACCTCCGGCCACGGAAGCATGCAGACACTCAACTTCTCCCCATCAAGTTCCTGGTAAATGTATTCGGAGATGAAAGGGATGAACGGCGATGCCATGACTGCCAATTTTGTGAGTGTCTCTCTCAGAGTGAAGAACAGAGCATCCTTGTCAGAAGATTCGCCTTCCTTCCATATCCTCTCCCTTACAATCTTGATATAGCATCTTGACAGGTCCTCCAGGATGAAATCGGAAAGATACTCTACCGCCTTGTCTGGCCTCGAGTTTTCCATCTCTCTTTTCAGATGATAGTTCAGGGACTCGGTCTTGGAAAGAAGCCATACATCCTCCGGTTGAAGGTTGAATTTCACCTTGTTGGCCGGATGGTCCTCATATTGCCAGTTATCCATGCTCATGTATGATGCGCTGAACACATAGCAGTTCCACAGGACATTCAGCACTCTGTGCGCATTCTTTATGTGTCCTGGATTGAAAACCACATTGCCGCAAGGTTCCAGCCCCAACATGTAAAGGCGCAGTGCATCGGCACCGTGAATATCGGTGGCGGATTTGATGTCGGAATATTCCGATAAACTTACATTCATCCGGTGGCCTTTCTCATCCAGGACATTGCCATGTACGAATGCCTTTCTGAAGGGAATTTTCTGGAATGCAATTATGCCGGCGAAAATCTGATTGAAGAACCATCCTTTGACCTGCTCCTGCCCCTCGCACGCCCAGTCTCCGGGCCACAGTTCATTGAAAGCCTGCTTCCTTCTCGGATAGCCAAGTTGCCCCCATGATGCAATGCTGGAGTCGAACCAGACATCGATAATATCCGGGACGCGTTTCATCAATCCCCCGCACTTCGGACATTCGATGCTGACGGAATCAATCCACGGTTTGTGGAGGTTCATGCCGTCGCTGTAACCGTTGGCTCCTTCGAGCTCATTGATGCTGCCAACCACCTCCACATGGGCGCATACATCGGCGATACACTCCCATATCGGTAACGGTGTTCCCCAATACCTCTGACGGGATATGCACCAATCGCTGACTTTGGGTATTTTCTCTATGTACTGAGAACGGTCAAGACAGTCCGGTGCCCAGTTCACCCCCCTTGCCGATTTCATCAATGCGTCGTTAATGTCACCTGATTTCAGGAACCATTGCTCGGTGGCACGGTGAATTATCGGAGAATCACATCTCCAGCAATGGCCGAACTTATGCGTTTCCTTAAGATCCTTCAATACAAATCTCAGGGTCCTCATATCCGCTAGTATGGAATTATTCGCCTCATCAGAATTCTGGCCTGCATATTTCATTCCCACCTCGGTTGTGAAAAGTCCCCTCTCATCAACGGGGGAGAACATGGGCAAACCGAAATCTTCACCAATCCTGTTGTCCATGGTTCCGAATCCGGGTGAGATGTAGACTGAACCGGTCTGGCCCTCGTATACTGAATCGAGAAGTAAAATCTTGTGGCACGATTCGCCCTTTGCCTTCTTGTGGAAATGGATATCACCCATCAACGGATGGAAAAACGCCAGTTTCCCGAGTTCGGATCCCTTGACGGACTCGATAATCTCGTATGCCTCGATATCCGCAATCTTGGCAACGTTTTCAACCTGAGATTCAAGAACAATAATTGTACTTTTTCGGCCCCCCTGCCTGATTGCCACACGGGCATAAGTGTAATTCGGGTTAACTGCTATCGCCAGCGCCCCGGCGAAGGTCCAGGGGGTGGTAGTCCACACGATGATGTACTCGTCCCTCCTGCCCTTTATCGGAATTTTGAGATAAGCAGAATGCCCCTCTCTCTCTGTGTAGCGAATCTCGCCCTTGGTCAGCGGGGACTCACATCTCGGGCACCAGGCAGTTACGCGCTTCTGCTTTTCAAGGTAATTTCTCGTGTGTGCTTCTTTAATTGTCCACCACACGCTTTCTATGTATGAATTATCTGAAGTGAGGTACGGGTTATCCCAGTCCATCCAGATGCCAAGGTCTTTGAACTGTTGGACCATTGTCTCCATGTTGCCATTGGCATAATCCATGCATTCATTGACAAATCTTTCGACGCCCAGTTCCTCGATCTGGGTCTTGTAGGATATGCCAAGAGCACCCTCGACCTTTACCTCCACAGGCAGGCCCTGCATGTCGAAGCCGGGTCTATCGACAACGTTGAAACCCTGGGCGCCCATGAATCGGGTGTGGCAATCCTTGAGGATCTTGTTTCGGGCAAGGCCGATATGGCATTTGCCGGCTGTGAATGGGGGTCCGTCAATAACATAATATTTATTCATACCCGCCCTGGAATTTTTGACCCTTCTGTACGCATATGTCCGTGCCCAGAATTCATTGATATTGCGGGCGATATCGGACGGGTCATATTCTTTCACTGGCGCTCTGATTTTCACTTGTTATCCCCTCATTACACGAGTCTGTAACCAAATACTGCTGTGTATAGGTTATGTAATAGAGGGTTAAAAAGTTAATGGCAATATCTCAGGGGGTTTCTGACAGAGCTAAAGACTTATGTTGAATTGATGTGTTTGATATTTTGATCAATCATTTCGTGTAATAATGTAAACTACCAGCCCCTAAAGTGGCTGGTGTTTGTTGCCAGGGCTGGAAGTTTACACAGGCAGCCATGCACCTCATTATCAAAGCTTTGGAGCTTTGATTTCATGTGGTGATATATGCACGGTGCATGGCGGTCTACCTTATGCATATATTCATGTAAATGGCCTCTCCCTGGCTTAAAAACCGGGGGGTTTCCGGCCTTTATCACTAAAACAACATAAAAGAAATGACGGACCAACAGGGATTCGAACCCTGGTTTAAGGCTCCGGAAGCCCTAGTGATATCCAAGCTACACTATTGGTCCTTTTACTTTATACTACAAGATAAACTAGATGTAAAAGAATCGAATATCGCAAATCATTCCTTTTTGCGGAATTCGGTATATCTGCAGGAACCGCAGGTGACCCTGTTCTTGTGCTCTGCCAGAAAAACACCGTCCCCGCATTTGGGGCAGTGCTTTCTTTTCCTGATGAGCTTGTCGTCCTTGATTTCGTAAAGGTCCTTCTTGGCCATGTTACTCAACTCCGCCCTTCTTTTCCTGCTTTTCGATAAGCTTGTTCCTCTTGAGAAGATACTCCCTCTCAACCTTCATGGCTTCCTCTTTTGTCGGATAAACCTTTGCATAGCCCTTTGTGTCATGGACGCCGAAGGACGATTCCATGTTGTCAACGATGATTCTGTCTTTAGGCACTTTCAGGGCTTTGGACAGTTCCTCTCTGACATTGTCTCTCTTGGGTGTCGGGCTGTTCGGGTGATGCAGCACGAAATGTACCTCTGTGCGGTTCAGAAGGTTGTTTTCCTTCTTGTTCTGAATCTCAAGTTCCATTGTTTCAGCTCCTTTTCGCAGCAGTTAAATCTTGAAATAGATAAGCTTTTTGGTATCCGATTCAAGTTCTACGCTCTCATCTTGTCCAGTGTATCATTCACCATCTTTCTCAGGATATCATCCACACGGTGAACGGACGCCCCCCTATTCGGGATACCATATATTAGGGTTGTGTTATGCGGAGCGAGTGCGATACAGGCCAAAGAGGCCAGATCTTCCTCACCTTCAACCACGATTCTCAGCTTCCTCGGATTTCTGATTCCATCCTCAATGGCGTTCCACAATTCCTGGGTTATTGTGCCCTGCGGATTCACCACTCTGATTTCCGGTTGGTCGAATGGTAGAAATCGTTTTCTCAGTTCTTCACTGGATTCCCTCTTTGTCATGAAATCCACAATGCAGATATCTGGATACACACCGGATTCCAGCAGGTCCAGAGTGACAATGTCCCCCACCGTGACAACAAAACTGCTCCCGGCAATTTCTTTCAGCAGTCCATCTCTGGAAGTGACTATTTTACCCACTGGCGCTGCGAGGGATGAACGAAGTTCTTCGGGCATCACGTAGAGGGCTTTAACGGACCCTGAGCGCGAATTTTCCATTTGATTGAATCCCCATCTTCCGTGCAATCTCTGAACGAGTATGATCCAATATTATTATGTAACCCTGCCATTCTCTGGAAGTCTGGCCACCGCAAACGGCGCATACCTCAACTTCGCTTATCAAACTGCAAACCTTGCACGCTCTAAGTACTTCAGCCATTTTCACACATCCCTGTTCCGGCTATGAGAAGAGTCCTATAGACCCTTCTCAGGACGCCTCCTTATTTTTTATATTGTCCTGAAGCCAGTCTAAACGGCCCAGGCCGGATTGCCTCATTGTAAGGCCGATCTTGCTCTCTCTGGGATTTCTCTCGTTGACGCTTACCGTGACTATTCTGGCCCTGACCTCGTTGTTCAATCTGATGTCCCTGCGGGTCTCCTTTCCGGTGAGGCGCTGATTATCCACATCCACGTCAATGTGGTCATCCATGACCTGGCTGATGTGAAGCAGACCGTCCAGCGGTCCGAACCTCACAAAAGCTCCGAATTTAAGTATCTCGCACACAGAACCTTCCACGATTTCCTGGTTGTCGAGCCTGAATATCAGTGCATCGTATTCCACATCCTGGTAGACTGCGCCGTCCCCGTGGACAATGCGCCCCTCTCCCATCGGCGTGATGCTTGTGGTCAGGACTATGAGGCTCTTATCTCCGACAATCTTTCCCTCGAAACTGTGCTGTGTCAGTTCCTGCGAAAGTTCGGTGAGGTCCTCTCCGAGTCGTTCAGGCGGTATGCGTATTACATCCTTTCTCTTTTCTTTCAAATACATGAGAATCACACTTATTGTGGGTCGATATAACTACTATTATAAATTAATTCGTATAGCCAAAATTCATCGTGGCATTAGGTAAGTGGTCAGCCTTCAAACGTTATTATTCAGCAATAACAGATGTGATTATCTGACTGACTATTGTAAACTACCAGCCCCTAAAGTGACTGGCGTTTGTTGCCAGGGCTGGAAGTTTACTGCTTATGCTGATTCATCTCAGCCCTGAAGGACTGAGCGTTCTCGGCATTTGTGCAGTAATCAATTCCTGCATCAGTTAAATCAAATTTTCATAATTTATTGTCATAACTATCTACCATAAAAGAGGAGAACTTTGTGATACGGACCACTTACCATTGTAAGAGGCTTCACATCAGTGACATCTTACGGCATTAGGTCAAGATTAAATATGAAATCACGTTATCACCCAGCGGTGATCAATACATGGACATTGTGTACATCGCACCAGTGATAGCACTGATAACACTTACTATCGCAGGTATATTTGTAAAGATATTGATGGGAAAGAGCACGGGAACGAAGGAAATGCAAGAAATTTCCAAAGCCGTGCAGGAAGGTGCAGAAACCTACCTCAAGAAGGAATATTCCTGGGTCGCAATATACTTTGTACTGGTCAGCGTTCTTCTGGGTGTACTTGCCTGGTTCGGCATGCTCAACCAGTGGGTTCCGTTCACGTTCATTCTGGGCGGTGTGTTCTCTGGAGCCGCAGGGTACCTGGGCATGATGGTTGCCACAAGGTCCAATGCAAGGACCGCGGCAGCAGCCAAGGAGAGCCTGAACAGCGGCCTCAGGGTCGCATTCATGTCCGGGAGCGTCATGGGCCTCACCGTCGTTGGACTCGGTCTTCTGGGCGTAAGTCTTCTCTACTTCTTCTTCTCAAATCAGCTTGATGTCATGATAGGTTTCGGTTTCGGAGCTTCGTCCATCGCACTCTTCGCAAGGGTTGGCGGCGGAATCTTCACCAAGGCAGCCGATGTCGGTGCCGACTTGGTCGGTAAGCTTGAGGCCGGAATTCCGGAAGACGATCCGAGGAACCCCGCAGTCATAGCAGACAATGTCGGAGACAATGTCGGAGACGTTGCCGGCATGGGCGCAGACCTTTACGAGAGCTACGTGGGCAGCATAATATCCGCCATGACACTCGGTGCAGCGGCAGTTACCCTGGCCGACCTCCCGGATTCGGCAATCTACCTTCCGATGATAGTGGCGGCCTTCGGCCTCATCGCATCAATCGTTGGCACATTCCTTGTCAGGACCGGCGAAACCCCCGAACAGTCGATTCTCCTGAAGGCACTCAGAATGGGAACCTACGGAGCGGCTGTGCTGGTGGGCATTCTGTCATATTTCGCAGTGTACTTGACACTGGCCGACAATGATTTCGGCCGCATGACACTGGACAACGGCGGATTCCTGGGTATATTCATTGCAATCATCATCGGTCTGGTGGCCGGCAACATCATCGGCTTCTTCACCGAATATTACACATCTGACAGTTACAAACCGACAAAGAGCATAGCCAAGGCATCCATGACCGGTCCCGCAACAGTTATCATAAGGGGACTTTCAGTGGGCATGATGTCCACGGCAATCCCGGTGATAACCGTCGGTGTCGCAATCATATCCAGTTTCTACATATCCGGCGGGGCAAATGACTTCTCGATCGGTCTTTACGGAATAGCTATCGCAGCCGTTGGAATGCTCTCAACCTTGGGTATAACTCTGGCCACAGATGCATACGGACCTGTGGCGGACAACGCCGGCGGAATTGCCGAGATGACACACCAGGGACCGGAAGTCAGGGAAAGGACTGACGCACTGGATTCCCTGGGAAACACAACCGCAGCAACCGGAAAAGGATTCGCAATCGGTTCGGCAGCACTCACCGCAATGGCTTTGCTGGCCGTGTATCTGCAAACCGTTCAGGACCAGACAACTGCTGACATAACACAGTCGTTAAGCATCATGACCCCCGAACTCCTTGTTGGTCTGTTCATCGGCGCAATGCTTCCGTTCCTGTTCTGCGCCATGACCATGGCCGCGGTGGGAAGGGCAGCCGGAAAGATTGTCACAGAGGTAAGGAGACAGTTCAAGGAAATCCCCGGACTTCTGGAAGGCCGTGAGGGTGTGAAGGCAGATTACAAATCCGCAATAGCAATATCCACGGAATCCGCCCTCAGAGAAATGATAATGCCATCCGTTCTTGCCATAGTATCTCCTGTGATAGTTGGTGTATTCCTGGGCGTGCCCGGTGTAATGGGACTTCTTGTAGGTTCCCTTACCAGCGGTTTCACCCTGGCCGTTATGATGGCAAATGCCGGCGGTGCATGGGACAATGCCAAGAAATACATCGAAAGGGGACACTACGGCGGAAAGGGCACTGCAAACCACAAGGCAACAGTTGTCGGTGACACAGTCGGAGACCCGTTCAAGGACACATCCGGTCCCAGCCTGAACATCCTCATAAAACTCATGTCATGGGTGGCCCTGCTCACCGCAGCGTTCATAATCGCGGCCAACAATGCCCTGTTCTGAATTTCGCAACAGAACAGATTAATTACCGGAAGGACATGGTGTAACGTATGGGTTACGCAGCATTATCCAACTTCAATGCCGAAGGTCTGGCTTCACGCAAATTACCCGAGAAGGTCATCATCTATGACAGCACGCTCAGGGACGGGGAGCAGATGCCCGGTGTCGCTTTCAAGCATGAAGAAAAGCTCAAAATCGCACGCATGCTGGCTGAAATCGGAATACCGCAAATAGAGGCTGGGTTTCCGGCGGTATCCCTAGCAGAGAGAAACATCGTCAGAGAAATAGTTCAAATGGGCCTCGGTTCGGAGATATTGGCCCTGTCCAGGGCATGTATTCCAGACATAGATGCCGCAATTGATTGCGATGTGGACCTGCTCATGCTTTTCACAGCCACCTCGGACATACATCTTGAACACAAGTACAGGATGACCAGGGAACAACAGCTGGACAAGGTCACAGAAGCCCTTGAATACGCAAAATCCAGGGGGATAAAATTCAGTTTCAGTACCGAGGATAGTACCAGAACTGAATACGATTACCTTGTTGAGATATCCGCGCTTGCAGAAAAATTGGGCGCCAGGAGAATCGGCATATCCGACACCACCGGATGCATAACCCCGACCGCGCTGGGTGCCCTGGTAAACAGGCTTTCCAAGGAATTCAAGGTTCCCTTTTCGGTCCATCTCCATAACGATTTCGGGCTCGCCCTGGCCAACGCCCTGGCAAGTATCGAGAACGGTGCAACCGCCGTGGCGACCACGATAAACGGCATGGGAGAACGCGCCGGAAATGTGCCGACCGAAGCACTGGCCATTGCCCTGGAGAAGATGTATGGAATAAAAACCGGAATAGACCTTTCCGGCCTTACCAGGGTGTGCAGGCAGATAAGTTTATTAGCCGGAGTTCCGATATCTAAGAATCATCCCTGGGTGGGCGAGAACGTGTTCAGGCATGAGTCCGGAATCCATGTTGCTGCAATACTTTCCGAACCATCTACATACGAATGCATACCGCCCGGGACCGTTGGCGGCACAAGGGAGATAGTCCTGGGAAAGCACAGCGGAAAGGTATCCCTGAAACACAGACTGGACATTCTGGATTTACAAGTGTCCGAGGAAGAACTCGGCCAGATTCTCACCCAGGTCAAGGATACAGCCCAGGGCGGTGGGTTCATGGACGATGCAGTGCTTCGCGACATTGTTCAGAAAAGGAGAAAATGAAATCATGAACGTTATTGAACTGACAAAAAAACTCGTTTCGATTCCAAGTCCCCTGGGGGATACCTCAGGGATTGAGGAATTCGTGTGTTCCAGGTTGGAGCAAGTGGGAAATGTCAGTGCGGAATTGCGGCCTGTGAAGGGCCTGGGCAACAATGTGATAGGCAGGGTATTTCATGGCGATGACCTTCCAACGATACTCCTCAACGGGCATCTGGACACGGTGGAGGTCTGCAAGGGCTGGAGCATGGACCCCTTCGAGCCAAAGATAGAGGGCGACAGACTTCACGGACTCGGGAGTGCCGACATGAAATCAGGCGTGGCAATCGCACTGGACACATTCAAGAAACTCGCCGCGCTTGGAACTTGCAATGTTATTTTCGCCGGCACAATCGACGAGGAGGGTGATTCCAACGGAGCTTTCGCGCTTATCGATGAAGGTATCCAGGCGGACCTGTGCATCATCCCGGAACCTTCCGGCGGAACAATAATGATGGGGTGTCGCGGGCGTTTGATCTTTGAAGTAGATGTCCGCGGAGCCAGCGCCCACGGTTCCAGACCGGAACAGGGTGTGAACGCAATCTCCGAGGCAGGAAGATTCGTGGGCGAACTGGACCGCCTGGAACTCCTCAAGGACGAGAAACTCGGCACGGGTTCGTTCTGCCCCCTTGAAATTCTGGGTGGGACCAGGACGCTGTCTGTTCCGGACACGTGCTGGCTCAAGATAGACAGGCATTACGTCCGCGGTGAGGACAGAGCTGGACTGCTGGAACAGTTGAAGAACGCCGTCGGCAACATGGGCAGCCATGCAACTTTCGATATTTCCCCGTGGAAAGCCAGGCCCACACCGTTTCTGGAACCATATATAACTGAGAACGAGGGCCTTGCCGAGCGCTTCACGAAAGCAGTTGGCAGTGAATTCAGCTATGGTAAATCGGTCGGTGATTACAATGTGTTCGCCAAATTCTTGCCCACGGTGGTGTATGGGCCACGGGGCGTAAATTGGCATTCTCCCGATGAATGGGTGAGCATCGAATCAATTCAGAAATGTGCGGAAGGTTACGGACGGTTCGTCAATTCCATGAATAAAGGTAAGAGTTCAGTATTCTGAAGTTTGCTCGTTAAATTGTAGTTTTTAGTGAAAAGTGATAAGTGAAAAATGAAAAACTGAGCATTTTTGTCCTTGAGAGCCGATTCTTTCATCATTTACCTCCAAACGTCACTATTCACTATTCACTTTACACTTTTCACTAATCACTTCGTCCAGTCAATAAGTCCGTAAATCTAAAATCTACAATCCCCAAATCTACAATCGCCATACATCTACAATCGAAAATCTAAAATCGTTATTGCTTCATTTCACAGAATACTTACGAATTAGCATAAACCTTTTATGTCCCTTGTGCATTGATGAGCATGGTGAGCGTAATGAAAAGGGTAAAGACGTATATACACGGCCTGGATGACATACTCGATGGAGGAATACCCTCCGGGCACATTGTTCTTCTGGCCGGTGAGCCTGGGACATTCAAAAGCTCAGTCGCGTTCAACATAATTTATAACAATGTCAAACATGATAACCACATTGCCTGTTACATCACCCTTGAGCAGGGCAGGGACAGCCTCATCCAGCAGATGACCGGGATGGACCTGGACCTGGAGGCAGTGGGAAACAACCTTAGCATCGTGGACCTTGGACTCATTCGGAAAAACCTGGAGAAGCTGGGCCAGCAGTCCTGGATGCAGATATTCAAGACCTATGCCAGCAACCTCAAGGAGAACATCGATTACTCGATCCTGGTGATAGATTCCCTTCCTGTGCTGACCATGCTGGCCGAGTTCACCAACCCAAGAACGGAGCTCTTCCATTTCTTTGAATGGCTGAGGGAGATGAAAATCACCTGCATACTCATATCAGAGATGAAATTCGGAAAGGAGGAATATGCCCAGATGGGTGAGGATTTCCTCTCTGACGGAATAATTCACCTCAAGATGGAGAAGGTCGGCGACGTGAACATCCAGAGGCGCATCAGGGTTGTGAAGATGAGGTCAACAAAACACAGTTCCGATTTCTATTCATTGCTTTTCGGAAAAGCGGGTTTCACGGCCACAAGGGTCATCAGCGAGTAGATACGATGAAATCCACAATGTCGCTCTGTGCAGGTCTGGGCCTTGGCCTGGCATCATACTGTCTGGTGCTTCTCATTTCCAGGGAGGCTTCCGTGGCTACGCTCTCTCTCATGGGCATCACTTCCCTTTCAATAATCGTTATTTCAATGTGGCTTCTGTGGATTCACACCCCGAGAGTGAGGTTCGACATTCCGGCAATGGCAACACAGACTGCGGAACCGTCTCCCGCCAAAACTGAAACCGTGAGCACCGATGAATGAGAATAGTTAAACCCAGGTTACCTGAACATCATCCGTTCTGAACCTCTGGTTAATGCCGGTTTCTTCCAGGCTCATCCTGATTCCGGCCCTGTGCATTATCAGCCCGGTCCAGGCAATCATTGCGCCGTTGTCCGAGCACAGTGACGGCGGCGGAACGAAGCATTCCGCACCCCTGGACTGGCACATGTCGGATACCATCTTGAATAACCGCCGATTCCTGACAACGCCTCCGCCAAGCAGGACCTCCGATTTTCCCAGATGGGCCATTGCCCTCTCGGTGACTTCCACCAGCATGGCGAAAGTCGTTTCCTGGATGGAATAGCAGATGTCCTCGGTTGAATGCCCCTCTTTGTTGAGTGCTGCGGTGAGAATACCGGAAAAAGAGACATCCATGCCCTTCACCGAATAAGGTAGCTGGATGAGATTATTTCCCTTCGCAGCCATGCGCTCGATGTTGGGGCCAGCGGGAAAAGGCATTCCCATCTCACGGCCAAATTTATCTAGCATATTCCCGAGGCCGATATCCATGGTTTCCCCGAAGACCCTGTAACGGCCGTTGGCATAGGATATAACCTGGGTATTTCCACCTGACACGTAAAGAAGCACCGGGTCGCTGCAATGGCATAGTGCCCTGCCAATCTCCAGGTGGGCAATGCAATGATTCACGCCGATGAGCGGTATTCCCAGTGAGAGCGAGAGTGTCCTGGCGGCGGTTGCCGCGGTCCTCAGGCAGGGACCGAGGCCCGGGCCCTGGGAAAAAGCAATGAGCGAAATATCGTCCTTGGAGATGTCGGCCTTCTCCATGGCGTTTCGGATGACCTCAGCGGCCTTCTCGGTATGGTGGTTTGCCGCTTCCCTGGGGTGAATACCGCCTTCCTTGGGCGAGTACATCACATACTCGTTGGCCAGCACGTTTGCGGAACCGTCCACTATACCGATCCCGAAGGTGTGGGCGGTGCCCTCGATACCAAGACATATCTCCTTTGAAGCCATCATATAACCTCAGTTAAATTGCATCAACTGAATTCTGGATAAGAGAAACAGGGATAAAACTATTGTTGTCTGTTGTAACTATTCAGTGAAACGATAACGATTGTAGATTTGGGGATTTTAGATTGTAGATTTACGACGGATTGACGATTGTAGATTTAGGGATTGTAGATTGTAGATTTACGACGGACGACATTCTGCTAGCAAAGATCTAAAATCTAAAATTTCAGAAAACCGAACTCTTACTGTCCGCTTGCGATGGCCTTCATCTTGTTCTTGATCTTGATCGCGCCCTCGACAACCTCATCGTCAACGACAAGTATCGGCGTGTACTTGCCTATGAGTTCGTGGTAAGCTGCATGGGCCATTCCATCGACGGATGTCATGTCCATTATCTGAACATTAAGGTCGGTGGGTATCCTGGCCTTTACATAGTCACATTTCTCGCAGTCTGGCTTTGTGAATAAAATCACTTCCGGTGTCATGAGCGCATCCCTCTGCACCGGTATATCGCGAAGGCTTTAAATCCTTTTTGATTGTTCCTGTCAACGGCAAACGAAAAGTCCCCAAAAGCGGCAAACGAATAAAATTAATTCAATCACCCACTCCCCCACCGCCCTCTCCCTCCCCCGTACATCCCGGGCAGCCTCCCCTAGACGACCTAGCATCCCGAAACGATTTTTCCGATACTGGCATATATTATATGCCCATCGGCATATTTATATATCGGGAGATGGATGAGGTAACAAGGTGCAAAAGTGAAGAAACGTGCGACAATTGTTATATCCGGCGAGGTTCAGGATGCTGGCTTTCGAGGAAAGGTTATGCGTATCGCTCAGAAGCTGGAACTTGTAGGGTACATAGAAAACCTTCCCAACGGTACCGTTCGTACAATTTGCGAGGGGGCAGAGGGTGCCATCAATGATTTTATTGGGAAACTGGACATTCACGATGACGATATAGACGTTGAAGATATTTCTGTTGAATGGTCAGATACCACCGGCGAGTTCGAGTGGTTCGAGGTTAAGTTTGACAATCTTGGTATGGAGATGTTCCAGGGTTTTGCGACTGCTGGGAAGAAATTAAGTGATGTTAGTAGGAAGGTGGATGGCGTCGGCCAAAAGGTTGAAAAAAACTATGAAAAATTGGATAGTATAGACCACCGTCTGGACGATGCACTGAACCGATATGATTTATTCGGCAAAGAGATTACAGTAATCCGGGAAGATATTGGTGATTTGAAGAAATTTGCCAATGAATTCAGCGAGTTCAAAGACCTTTTTGCGCTATATGTCAAGCACGAAATGAGCAAAGATAAAGCATAATTTTATAGCCCTCTTTTCCCATTCCCGTTCGAGACCATGCGAGGGAAGCGTATCCACAAGCGGAAAGTCATTGTCCAGCCATCATTCCCCAACAACCGGTTTTCAACCCGGCCCAGGCGCAAGAAGGTTGTGAAATGTCAGGAATGGCGGGAGGAAGAGTCCAGCGCATATTTTGGAGTTCCAAACTCCGCGATCTTCACGCCCTTCGACATTCCCAACCCGACAGACAACGCCCCGAAATTCTCCCATACAATCCACTACTCGGACGCTGGCGGTTACGCGCCAGCGTTCCCTATGCCCACTTTCGGGGCCTACGCCAACTCCTCCCGCGAAATCTACGGCGGCCTCTCCCCCACCGTCTTCTCCCTTCCCTTCACATCCCCAGGTAGCCTCCCCTAAACAGCCTAACATCCCGATATGATTATCTCGATGCTGGCATAAATTATATGCCAATCGGCATATTTATATATCGGGAGGGGGATGAGGTAACAAGGTGAACTGATGTCAAGATGGCGACTAATAGTATCTGGTCGAGTACAGGGAGTAGGTTACCGTGCATTAGTGAAACAAGTGGCATCAGAGATGGGCATCAAAGGCCGAGTGAAAAATCTGGAAGATAGAACCGTGGAAATATTCTGTGAGTGCGAATCAAACGATTATGAGATTTTCAAAGAAATCATCAGTGTGAAAGGCGACACCGTAAATCTTTTCGCGCCCACGGTGAGGGAGATAAAAGTATTTCCAGATGGCTCGGATGGCTATGTGCAGCCTCCTACATCATTTGGTCACTTCGAAATAGATTATGGTGCGAAAATGACCACTGCCGAGAAGGAGTCAATAGAACGGTCGGAAATCGGCATCCTCGCGCTCGCTGGTGTTAATGCCAATATCAAAGATGTGGTTGGAAAGCAAGACACAATGAACAACAAACTGGATACGATGAATACAACGCTAGGTGGCATAGGCACCCAGTTGGGTGACGCCCTGACACGTTATGATTCGTTCGGCAAGGACATGGGCGCCATCAGACAGGACATCAGCGACATGAAGCTTCTGGCCAACGAGATTCGCGATTTCAAGGACATTTTCGCCCGATATGTTGATTATCAGATAGAACAAGGAAAGAAAAAGTAGGTAAATGTTTTCTGCTTGCCTTCACCCGAAATAGTTTTAACCCCCCGCATCCATTCCTATCCGCTAATATGTCCGGGAAGCGTATCCACAAGCGGAGAGTTATTGTCCAGCCTTCATTCCCCAACAACCGGTTTTCAACCCGACCCAGGCGGAAGAAGGTGGTTAAACGCCAGGTTTGGAGAGAAGAGGAATCCAGCGTATATTTTGGAGTTCCAAACTCCGCGATCTTCACGCCCTTCGACATTCCCAACCCAACCGACAACGCCCCGGTGTTCACGGGCGGCCATGCATTGAATTACTCGGACGCCGGCGGTTACGCGCCGGCACCCATACCTGCTTTCGGGGCCTTCGCCAACTCCTCCCGCGAGGTCTACGCTGGCCTCTCCCTCTCCTTCGCGTCCGGGGGCAGCCTCCCCTAAACGACCTAGCATCCCGAAATGATTTTCTCGAAGCTGGCATGAATTATATGCCCATCGGCATATTTATATATCGGGAGATGGATGAGGTAACAAGGTGCAAAAGTGAAGAAACGCACAATACTCCGAGCGGGTGGAGAAGTCCAGAAGGTCGGTTACAGAGATTTCGTGCAGAGAGTTGCCAGGAAGCTCGAAATTGTCGGTTATGTCGAGAACATGAGGGACGGCTCGGTTCAGATTGTATGCGAAGGCGAGGAGCCGGTCATTGAGGAATTCAAGAAGGCGATTAAGGTAAAGGTCAAGTTCATCGACGTGGATGAAATTCAAGTTGTAGAAACCGCAGAACCGACCGGTGAGTTTCAGTATTTTGACATCAAGCGCGGAGAGATGGCCGAGGAACTTGGCGAAAGACTCGATGTGTCTATACTTTATCTGGACGCGACTAGGGAAGAATTGAAAGGTGAGATGCGGATTGTCGGCGAAAAGGTAGATGGTGTCGGTCAAAAGATTGATAGTATGCACACCGACATGAACACGCGCTTCGATACCCTGGATACCAAATACGGTGAGATCGGGGTGAAGATGACCACGCTGGAACACAATATCGGCGACCTCACCTGGCAGATAAAAAGACTCGTGGACCACGTTGTCGGGGAAGATGAGAAGAAGGACAGCGAATAGTTTTTAATTGAGGCTGACCAACAACGTAAGAGTTCAGTATTCTGAAATTTTAGATTGTAGATTTTAGATATTTGCTGGCAGAATGCCCAACCGTATTTTAGAACTTAGATTTTAGATTGTTGCTGGCAGAATGTCGTCCGTCGTAAATCTACAATCTACAATCCCCAAATCTACAATCGTCATACATCTACAATCTACAATCCCTAAATCGAAAATCGCCAATCCCCACCGAAAACACTTTATAATCATCCGACCTGAAGAAAACAGAAGGTAAGCTAAATGACGGATCTCATCACAGTATTTGAACCGATATGCCGCGAAGTGGAAGGCCAGATAAAAGGAGCGCTCGGCGGATTGGCAGGAATTGTGGTGAAAAGTTACTTGCCGCAGCATTGGATATTTGTCACCGAAACGGAAACTGTGACATTTGCCGTTGATTCAAAAGGAAACGCTTCGGTTGCAAACGGCACCAGTGCCTCGCCGGATGTGATAATCGGGATTGACCACAAGTATCTGACCGAGGCCCTGAAAACGAGAACGCGACCATCTTTTGACCCGAAGACGTTTGACCTTAAGTTCCATACTGCAAAGGGAAGGACAGCCTTCAATTTTATCCGAAAACGTCTGGGGCTGTAATAACATCCTCATCTATCCAGGCTCATCGTGTGAACGTGAATCCTGTACCCGTGTTTTCTCCAGAATGCCAATCCGTTTAAATAATCATAAAAATAATATCATCCGATTTTATTGCTCCAGTCCAGTACGGCAATGTAATTGAATCTTCTTTCGGCGCATTAAATAATCCAACCACTTTATAGGTCTGGTTGATTTTAAGATCCCAGCATTGAAAACTAACACTAATCCCCCCTGTTTTGATAATTGAATCACCGGCTTTCAGGACATACAAATCACTATTTTTTGGCGGTGGGGGCGGAGCGTATACCGGGCCAATCCAATCAACCACTGTATCGTTCAGGTAAAATACACAAATATTAATGCCCCATGTCAAAATTCTTAAATCATGGTCCCCGGTATTTGTAAGATTTATTATGAGGTTCAAAGTGTCATTTTCATGCATCCTGATAATTCCATCATGTATTAGTGCGGGCTTATCGCCCTTAATCGTGATAGACAAGGCGCTGTTATCTCCCCAAGTGTAAGGTTGCCAGAGAATGTACGCTGAAATAAGAAGAAGACAACATAAAATTGCCATACCAATAGTCACGATTCTCTTTTTATTCATGTACCTACCCCTCCAAGTTAATGCGAAATGGACTCTAAATACCTTTCGTTATCAATCTCGTTATTTATGATTGGACTCTCCGACTGATTTCACACCCATTCCACGGTGTATGTAAAAATGCCGTTACCGAATTCCCTGACCTGCTTCACGCTGCCCTTGCGCCCCATCAGCTCCAGAATCCCCTCCAGACGACCCTGGTAAAATTCTGCCCAGAGGTTCTGATGTTCAAGATTGTCCGTCCACATGTTCATCTTGATGACAACGTGTCCGTCGGCCACAATGACTGGCTTGTAATCGGCAAGCTGGTGCCTCCCGTCCTGGCGCTGCGTCGAGGCAAAGACACTTGTCGGGTCCATGCGTCTGAAGAGGTTCTTCCAGGTCGCCTCCTCGGTCATGGTTTCCCTGGATATCTTTGCGATGTAATCTTCCTCACCAGAGGTGATGAGCTTGATTTTGGACAGCAGGGTCATGAAATCTTCAAAATCGTACTTCTCCTCAATTTTATATTTATCAATGTCCATCCCGAGAAGATCGTAGCTTGTTTGTCCACGCCTCTGTTTTATGTATTTCAGGACTTGTCGGTAAAATATACCGCGAACCCACATATCTCTCATATGCAACGGAGAATAAGTTACGGTTATATTACATTTGTTACGTGGACGAATGCCACAAGCGGTTCTATTTTTCGGGAATGAAATCTGCGATAAATATCAGGAAACACTTCCCAGATTCTCATATATGGCACCCTCTCCCGGGGTTCTTCTCGAAATACCGCTGATGGTATTCTTCTGCGGGCCAGAATATTCCGGCCGGCGCGAGTTCCGTGACAATCGCCTTGGTGGTGCGGCCGGTCTGTTTCGCCATGGAATCCATTGCTCCGTTCCTCTGCTCCCCAGTGTAATAAAAAATTGCTGAACGGTACTGTGTACCCACATCCGGCCCCTGGCGATTGAACGTGGTCGGGTCATGCATCTCCCAGAAATGCTCCAGTAACTTTGGGAAACTCACCTTCTCCGGGTCATAGACCAGATGCACAACTTCGGCATGGCCGGTTCTGCCGGTGCAAATGTCTTCGTAGCTCGGGTTCCGGGTCTTGCCACCGGAATAGCCGACAACGGCATCCAGAACGCCCGGGACTTGCCGGAAATACTGCTCAACGCCCCAGAAACACCCGGCGGCGAACATGACCTGTTCCATAATTGACAAAAGCATCCGCAGGGATTTAATAGCTGTCCCGAAAGGTAAGCGTTCAGTTTTCTGAAATTGTAGATTTTAGATCTTAGATTTATGTTGAGAATGCGTCACGCCGTCACCGTCGTAAATCTACAATCTACAATCCCCAAATCTACAATCGTTATCGTTTCACTCCGAAACAATTAATCGCAGAACAGCCATTCCCTTTCCCGTGAACATACTTTACGGGGTCGTGGGAGAAGGCCTTGGCCATGCAATGCGCAGCCATGTTGTCATCGAACATCTTGAGAAACAGGGCCATGAGGTGAAAATAGTCACCTCGGGAAAGGCGCATGAATTTCTGAGGAAAAATCATCGCAACATCGACGAAATAGGCGGGTACGGATTCGCTTTCAATGAATCCGGAGTCGACCTGGATGCCAGCCTGAGAAAATTGTTGAACGAGATTCCCACGAAGGCGCCGCATAACCTGAAACGGTTCTTCCGGCTGAGCAAGTCTTTCAAACCGAACGTTATAATATCCGATTTCGAGAGCTTCGCCTATCTTTTCGGGAAATACAATCATATTCCTGTCATATCCATAGACAATATGCAGGTGATAAATCGGTGCCGCCTTGATGTGGATATCCCGCTGAAGATAATGGACGATTACCTCATGGCAAAGGGCCTGGTCAAGGCGAAGCTTCCGGGTTGCTATCACTATCTTGTCACCAGTTATTTCTTCCCCGAGATAACGAAGCAGAATACTACTCTACACCACCCGATACTCAGGAAGGAGGTACTGGCAGCCAGACCGGAAAACCGCGGTCACGTTCTGGTTTATCAGACATCGAAATCCAATCCGGATTTACTCAGGATACTTGATCAGGTGGATGAAAAATTCATCGTCTACGGATTCGGAAGGGATGAGATACTGGGCAATGTCACGCTCAAGAATTTTTCCAATGAAGGATTCGTTTCGGACCTGGCATCGTGCAAAGCAGTCATTGCGAATGCGGGGTTCTCGCTCATCGGCGAAGCGCTGCACCTTGGCAAACCCTATCTGGCAATTCCCCTGGAAAGGCAATTCGAGCAAATGCTCAATGCGATGTACCTGAAGAAACTGGGATACGGTGATTATTGCTCCAAACTGGATGCGAAAAATGCCGGGACGTTTCTGGGCCAGCTTGATTTATATTCAGAAAACCTTGAAAAATATACTGGAAACGGCAACTGGGAATTGCTTTCGCATCTGGATGATTTATTGAAAGAAATTGCCTGAACCGGTGCATGCCATTGGTTCAATGATTCTTGAACAGGTCAGACCTGTTAAATAAGCTTTTTACCCTATACATCCTTGTCGAGGAACGAGCGAATGACCAACGAATTCAACTTTGACTCCTGGCAGGCAAAAATGGTCGCCCTTGAGATCGCCAACGAGGTGGGAAGAGCCATCCTCAAGAGCCTCTCGAAGGAGCCGAAGACCGCCAGCCAGATTGCAAAGGCACTCAGCATACCGCTGCCGACCATACTGTTCCACCTCTCCAGGCTCGAGGAATCCGGAATAGTAAGCTCAAAGAAAGCGCTGGGCAAGCGGCTGAGGGAAGTAAAGGTCTACAGCGTCTCCTCGACGGACATAGTATTCAGAATAGGAGATGAGAAAGATGGATGAAAAGGACATGAGAAAGCTGGAAAAGGAAAGGGAAAAACTCGAAGAGGCCAGAGAAAAGCTCGAAGAGGAAAAGCAGAGGCTGGAAGACGAACGCCAGGCAATGGAAGATGAGCGTCAAGCAATGGAAGACGAACGCCAGGCAATGGAAGACGAGCGCGAGAGCCAGAAAGAAGAAATGGAAGACATGAAAGAAGAAGAACGCGAGAAGGCCAGGGAAAAACTCAAGCAGAACAGGAAGTTCCTCAGGGAAAAGGCAGAAAAGCTCACCGAGGCACAGCGCGAGAAGCTCGAAAAGATGGCCCATGATATCGAAATAACCATGGAAGGTGTCCAGGAACAGATAGAGAATAGCATCGCCGGCATAGATTTCGATGCCATCGGAGAGAACATCCATAAGGACATGAAAAACATGGAGAAGGGCCTGAAGGACATGGAAAAGAACATCAGGATTACCATAAAAGACACGAAAAATGTCGGCATTCTCAACCTGAAGGACATAACGGCCGAGGAACTGGACAAGATGGGCGAGATCCGGAACTCCGGAATAATCATTGCCCCGGAGGAGTTGATTGGCAAGGTTTCTTCGAAGATAGCCAAGAACACGGGCACCGTCATCCCTTACAAGAAAGGCTGGCGCATCTATTCCGGCCATACGGAAATAGACAAGTCCATGCTGGACGCACTGGACGAACCAATCGAGTTCATACACACAGGCTACCTGAGAATCTGCGATGACGTAACTTCGGACATGATAAAGGCCAAGATTAAGGCATTCCACAATTACGGGCATGTGTCCGCAACCGAGAAAACTTACGGAATAATCATGGCCAGATGCCTTGAGAATTACGGCGAGATATCGAAGAACGGCGACGACGATGATGATGACGACGACTGAACAATAATACTGGCAATATTTCCTTTTCTATTGCCAGTATCAATCTTTATTGTAAACATGTCGAGATAACTCTGGCTTTCAAGCCGGAGATTAATCGACATATACAATAAACGAGAAAGGCCGTTGCATGCCGTACTAATGCAACCAAAGTAAATCGAAGTCACCAGGCTTCGATTGTTCAGGCATGCAACTTATTATGGTAAACTTCCAGACCCGAATCCGCTAGCAATAACTTCAAGAGGTAACTCCAGCAACTTTAGGGGCTGGTAGTTTATATGCACCCAATTTCAGGCTCATCAATGGCAATCCATCATACTGGATTTTACTGATGTCCCGGTCCTCGTGAAGGATTTCCACTCTGAATCCTGCTTTCTTCACAATGGCCAGATAATCATCCATCAGCAGGGCGCCGCCAACGCATCCGGCTACCAGATCCGGGTCTGATTTCTGTTCCTCGCTCAATTCAGCCAGCAGCACTATGTCTGAAACATACATTCTGCCGTTCTTCTTCAGTACCCTGTACGCATCTCTGTAAACTGCCAATTTGTCGGGAGCCAGATTTATCACGCAATTTGAAATTATGACGTCAATTGAATTGTCATCGACCGGAAGCTGGTGAATGTACCCCTTCCTGAACTCGACATTCCCGAATCCGTGCTTTTCGGCATTCTTCCTTGCGAGTTCAAGCATCCCGTCGGTCATGTCCACCCCGATTACCTTTCCGGACCTGCCGACCTTTCTGGCAGCCAGGAAGCAATCGAATCCGGCACCGGAGCCTAGGTCAAGGACAGTGTCACCTTCCATGATATTCCCCAATGCCAGTGGGTTACCGCACCCGAGTCCGAGGTTCGCTTCCGGAACATTGGCCAGTTCTTCGTCAGAATATCCAATCATCCTGCCGATGTCCTCGGGTCCGGCGTCACAACCGCAGGAGTCACAGCAACCCGTTCCATTTGTGGCCACCTTGGAATAGTGCTTTTTTACAACCTGGATAATCTCTTCGTCTTTCATGATACCGGAATATGCATACCTACTACATAAGACCATACCAGTAAGTGGTTTCACATCCGTGGCCTCTTGCCAATACCAGAAAGTATTATAGCAAAATGCATATCCGCAACAGATGAACGCATTCTACGTCGGAGGAATCATCGGTTTCGGGCCGGCACTGTTCCTGATATGGTTCAGCCTGCGCAAATATTCTTACCCCTATGTGGAGGGCTCACTGTTCGAGGACCGGAAGGTCTTCTTCTTGCTGGCCGTGGGGATGGTCGCCGGGACTTTTCTGTTCACCTTGGAGAGGTTTCTCTACCCGTTCTTCGTAATTGAGGAAAGCGTGAGCTTGTTCATGTTCATACTCATTTATGTGCTTGCTTTTCCTTTCCTGGAAGATATTTTCAAGTTCGTGGTCATCAATTACAAGGGATACCAGGGCCGTTTCGACAGCACGTTTTACGGACTAGCTCTTGGGGCCGGTTACTCGGCTACCGCAATACTCGGCTACGTGATTATCGAAATGGCCAGAGCGGATTCCTCTCTCATAACCATCGCTCCGGAAAGCTGGATTGGCCTGATATTCTTCTCTGCCTGCACCGCACTGATTCACTGTTCTGTCGGAGCCACGCTGGGCAACTCCACCGGCAAGAATCTCGGGCTCAGGGGCATGATACCGGCACTCATCCCGCATATGGCATTCAACCTGCTCATGTTCCCATGGTTCGTCTATGGCCAACTGTGGTACAGCCTCATAATCGTCATACCCTTCTCGGTATTGGTATTCCACAATGTATACACCCATATCATACCGGAATCGCTGCCTCCGGAGATCCAAAAGGAGATGCGCCGGAACATCAGGAAGAGAATCGAAAAGAGGCAATGAGTTTAATTATCATGAAATTAATGTTATGCCGGTAACATGTCAGGCATTTCCAATTCTACCACAGGATCATTGCCGCCACCGCCGCCGGACTGGCAACCCCAGTACCATGCACCGCCACCGAAAAGGAAGAGCAGGGCCGGCAAGATTCTGGCAATACTGCTTGTTCTTCTGATACTGTTCTCCATTCTGTTCTACACACCTATCGGCAAAATGTTTCTTGCTGGCATTACGGGAAACAGCTATCCGTCGGACTCCACATTCAGGCTGACCAGGGAGATAGAAATTGACGTGGACAACGGAGATATCAATTATCTGTGCGACATACCGCTTCCTGGTACTGTGGCGTATTCCGCGGGCAACGCCCAGAGGATTAACAAAGTTAACACACAGCCCGTGGCGACAAACTCGGACAAGTACGGTAATTCATGGTTGGAATGGAGCGGTTCGACCGACGGAACTGTTACTTTTGAAGTTACATACTGGGCCACGGTCAACACGATAATATGGGACATCGGGTCGGGCAATTCCGGAATGGTCTCGGATATTCCTTCGGGGCTGGCGGATGTCCAGACCGGCAATGAATTGGAAATCCTGGATTCAGCGGACAACCCAACCGGAGAATACAAGATATGGCCGACGCATGTCACGATAAGCAAGCTGGCTAACGGCCTGACTTCGGATGACCTCACTGTGTATGACAATGTGAAACGGATTTACAATTACGTAAGGGGCAACGTGGATTATCTGACTGTATCCGGCTCCGAAGCGAAGTCCTGCCTCCAGACCCTGGCGGACGGCACCGGAGATTGCGACGACCAGTCCATACTCCTGATTTCGCTCTGCCGGAGCATCGGCATTCCTTCCTGGCTGGCCTTCGGAACCCTCTACGATAGTATCCGAAATGAGTGGGGTGCGCATGCCTGGGCGGAGGTATATATCCCGCTGCAGGACGGCACCGGGGAGGGCGTGACCATTGACACGGCAAACAAAGAGTTCCTTGTCAGAAACTGCAACCGATTGGAGGAATGGAAGAGCGACGGGATCGGCGACCACCTTGCAGATTACTACAACATACTGTCTTACAATTATTCCATGCTGAACCCGCACCAGTTACCGCCTGAGGTTACAGTCAGTGAGAATTATTCCGGCGAATACGCCGCATCGGAGGAAATGGTCTATGCGCTATTCGATATTTACTTGGAAAGCGGCCTGGATAACCTGACGGAAATTGCTGTCAGTCTTTCAAGTAAGAGTTCAGGTTTCTGAAATTTTTGATTCTAGATTTTAGATCTTAGATTTTGTTGATAATGCGTCACGCCGTCAATCCGTCGTAAATCTACAATCACTAAATCGAAAATCGCTCACCCACCCACAAAAAGTATAATAAACACCTGCTTT